>JBAVYG010000689.1:0-6930 GCA_049698675.1 Terriglobia bacterium | reverse complement strand
ACGCACAAGCGCCACAGTCAGACAAAACAGCGTCGGTTTCAGTACTTAGACAAAGAGCGGGCGACCGGGTTCGAACCGGCGACGTCCAGCTTGGGAAGCTGGCATTCTACCGCTGAATTACCCCCGCTCGATGCAAGACCTATAAAATTATATCGAAACCGAAATCCCGCCGATCACGACTCATAATCTAACCCTTTTCCCTGGTCCTTGCAAGCGGACTCATGGTGCCCACGAAGCCTTCTGGCGAAGGCGCGAATTGGAAGAGTACTGCCAGCGTCGGGGCTGGTCGCCACCAGCGGTTTTACCTCGACCTTTTGCCTTCTGAGCTTCGATTCTAAATCTAGCCTCTGCCGCTGGGACGCAACGGATAATACGGCTCGTGTCGATGGCGCTCGGTGTCGTACCGTGACGTGAAGCCGACGAATACCATCTTCCGGTCCTGAGCTTGGGGGCGGGAGTTCGGCGCCAGCGTGACCCTCACCTCGGTGGACTCTTTCTCCGCCGCGAACATGCCGTACGAGTCGCGAAAAGAGCAGGCGGCTACGCAACTGCTCGCCTCGCGAATCGCCTCTTCAACAGCCTGGCGCAGCGTCCCCTCGGCACGATCTGCCGAGCCGTAGATGATGCGCAATTCTTCGATGCCATAGCGAAAGCACTCGCGGATCCGGTGCCCAGCCACGCTGCGGCCTTCTTCCATCGAGCATCCGTGCAGGTCGAGTTCGAAGGCATTGTTGGACCGGTCGAAGTTTTGTCGGGCCACGATCGTCCTCTCTTCGCCAGTCGGATCAACTTCCCGGCCAGCCGAAATCCCAACCGGATTATAGAACTTTACCAGGCGTGGTGTGGCCGAAGACTTCGGGGCCCTTTACAATCTCTGATTGCTCGAGGACCCGAACGCCGTTTTCGGGGAGCTGAGCTTGAGAGCCATATGTCCAGTCGCATCAAAAGCCTACGGCGCGTCCTGGAGAAGGGTTCTCGGGCGATGCGAGGATCCCTCCGGCGCGAAGCGGCGCGGCTGGCGGTCACTTCATATTCGATAGGAGGGTGTAATACTCGTACGACATTTTCCAAGTGAATTCGCTGCCGGGATTGATGGTCATCGTGATGAAGGGTTCCACGGCCAGCACGCTCCGGATCGACCACAGGTTTTCGGACGATAGCGGACGGTCTCCGCTGATTCTCATGCCGGCCCCTACTCTGCTGTTCTCGATCCGGATCTCGTTGTCTTGGGGGCTGTCGCTGAACCCCAACACGGGCGTGAACACGACTTCCTGATTCTCCAGCACCTTCAAGTAAACGATCTGGTTCCCGCGAATCTTGACAAGCTCCTGGTTGGGCGGGTGGGGCGACTGAATCCGGAAGGGAACCGTGATGGAGAAATCGGGACCGGGGGGCTGCTTATCGAGCACGAGGAAATTGTGATTGTACACCGTGCTTTGGATGGTGCGGCGGCCGGTATTTTTCAAACTGTGTTCCAGCACCATCTCCGGCTTGCCCTTTGTTAGCCGCACGGTCTTCCGATAAACATAACTATAGCCCGATGACGGATCGGTAAGTTCCTGCGTGAATTCGATGGAATCCGAATGCTTCCTGACGCTCCATTTGCCCGGGTCTACGATCTCGTACTGTTTGACGAAGTCATAGCTGCCCTCGTCCTTTCGAAGCACCCCCACGCCGATTTTGATAAAAGTCCCGCCGGCCTTGGCCTCGTCCCATCCCAGGGCGCTCCCATTGGTCTGAAACTCCTCGACGGGACCTGTGATCCCGGAACAGGGCGAGGCGATAATCTCCGCCCCCTCGTAACGGAAGTCGTGCACCTCCGGATCCATCCTGTTAAACCATGGTCCGTAATAGTTATGCCCTTTATACTCGAGGCCGGCAATGACTCCCGACCAATCGAACCGGGTGGCGCGATAGTATCCGTTCCGGGCATCGGGCAGGTAGAGCTTCACCCGGATCTGGCCGTTTGTAATCTCGGCCTGCGGGGGATCGGCGGCCGGCAGCTTCCCGTTGCCCGCCAGACCCCATGCCGTCGCCCAAGCCAGGGCTACAGCCAGACTCGTTCCGAAACGCGAGTTCGTCATCATGGTATCAGGCCTTTCGTCTTCGATGGCATTTCCGCAGGTCCAACCTGCCTTCCTGCAAGCCCTTCAAAACCATTGGCGCGGGTTTATCTTGCGTGGCTACCCTGCGTTTCGACTTGTGCCGAAATGGCCCGACTTCTTATCCAGAATCAGATGGCTTAGGCGCGAAGCGAAGTACTGCGGGAAGCTCATGCGACGCAGGTGGTCCCGGAAGCGCGAGTCGGAGCGCCGGGACACGCCCTCAAGGCGCTTCCCAATCGAGGGCGTAGATTTCCTGGATGCTGGCGTCGCGGACAAACAGCGGAGATTCGTCCGGGGCGAGGCCGCTCCAGTTTCCAAAGGGTCCTACAGCCGCCTGAAACCCTTTCAAGCTGAGGACTTGCTCCAGTTTGCGATCGCTGATTTGCACGCGAAAGTAGCCCTCTTCCTTATCGAGAATCCCGAGAAAATACACGTAGCGCCCGTCTCGGGACCAATTCGGATAGCCCAAGAAACCCTTGGCTTTGGCGAGCTCAGTCCATTTCTGAGTGGTGAAATCGAAGAGCACAAGCTTGAGAGAATCGAGCGTAATGGCGACTACATAGCGCCCGTTTGGAGACCAGCGGGGAGAAAACAGGCCATCGGACCCGGGCAGTTTCGAGGCGTTTCGCGTTTTCATGTCCAGCACGTAGACCGCTGACCCCTGATTGCTAAGCCCATTCCCTCCGAAGATCAGCGATTTGCCGTCGGGCGACCAGTTGGGGTCCGCCAGGTTAGTTTCACGGCGATAGATCAGTTGGGGTAAACCTCCAGCGGTGGGAATAACATAGATTTGGGAGGGTTCGCCGGGCGGATGACCAAAGAAGGCGATCTGCTTGCCGTCCGGAGACCATCGAGGCAGGTAGGCCTGCATGGGCGGGAAAGTAAGTTGGAGCTTTTGGGTTCCGTCCACCTTACTTCGCCACATGGCGCCATCGGCGTAGTCATTGTAAGCGACCCACTCTCCATCACGAGAGAAGTCGAGTGCCATCGCCGAGATTCCCGAGAGGTAAGGCGCGAACTGTCCTGATTTCGCATCGTAGCGCACCAATTCCGCCCGTGGCTGCCAGCCTTGGACGAAGAGTTTCTTGCCATCTCGGCTCGGGACGGGCTCGCCGGTATTCATCGGCCCCGTCGTCAACTGCACGGGTTCGTGGCGGGTAGACCGGAAAAGGCCACTGTCTTCGCGCAGGGCCCAGACGTTTGCCGTCCCCTCGCGTACCGCCTGGAAGACGAAATACCTTCCGTCCGGCGTCCAGTGGCCACAGCATTCGTTGGGTGGGTTGTTCCAACCCGGAAGCAGGGGATGAAGATTGCCGCCGTCGGATGAAGCTTGCCAGATGGAGTGGTTATTGGTTTGGGGATCGTCCACGGTAAAGCGCAGGATCGTTCCGTCGGGCGACCAGCGGAGGTCGCCAGACGTTCCAGTGGTTGTCAAGAGCCGCCGTGGTTCGCTCCCATCGCTCTTCGCCAGGAATATCTCGTTCCCCTTGGAGTAGGCAATCCTATTTCCGTCCGGCGACCACGCCGCGCTGTGACCTTCGAGGTTGCCTAATCGGCGAGGCGAGCCGCCCAGCACAGAAAGAGTCCAGAGGGCCGCCTCGGGGGTTGATTCATTTAGGAAAGTAGGCAGCAGAAGTTGCGATCCGTCGGGTGAGATATCGTACAAGTAGCGCCAGCCAAGGTCCCCCAATATTAATGAGGTCGGTATGGGTACCGTCTCACCCCCGGTCACGGAGGTTTGGGCAGGGCCCAACTGGTTGTCTAGGAAATAGAGCCGCGTGCCGTCAGTGACCATACCGCTTTTCGGCCGGTTGGTGTTGGTGAGCTGGACGGTTCGCAGCACACGCGGTGGGGGCAGAGGGCGCGTTAGAAGATACGCGAGAATTGCGGTGATGGCGATGAGAGCGCCGCCGGATATCGCTGCCCAGGTGCGCCATCGACGAGGCGGGCGGGTTTCGCGAACCTCCTCGACACCACCCAGTAAAACAGCGGTCGCCCCCGTGCGACCGGAATCCGTATCACGCTTCAGGCGCTTCAGGTCGGCGCGCAATTCTGCGGCGGTCTGGTACCGCAACTGGCGGTCCTTCTCCAGAGCCTTGTGGATAATCCGTTCGAGTTCGGGGGGACACTCGGGATTCAGTCGAACCGGAGACGCAGGTGCGCGGTTTAAGATAGCCGCAAAGATGACGCCTGAGGTATCACCGCGAAAGGGCAACATCCCTGTCGCCATCTCGTACAACACCACACCAAAGGAGAACAAATCACTGCGTGCATCCAGTTCCTTGGCCCGCACCTGCTCCGGCGACATATAGGCCACCGTCCCCAGCGCTGTCCCCGGGCTGGTCAGATGCGGCTCCTCCACGTTGGCTGCGGTTAGAGTATCCAAACCTGCACCCTGACCGGAAGGGCTGCCCGCCGCTGTGGCCTTGGCCAAGCCGAAGTCGAGCACCTTGGTGTGTCCCCGTTTGGTTATAAAGATGTTCGCCGGTTTGATGTCCCGATGGATGATACCCTGGCTGTGAGCTGCATCAAGGGCATCAGTGACCTCGATGGCGATCTCCAGGAGTCGTTCTAACTCAATTGGCCGGCCCTGAATCTGGTGCTTCAGCGTCACGCCATCCAGGTACTCCATGGCAATGAACGCCTGGCCTGCGTATTCGCCGATGTCATGTATCGTGCAGATATTTGGATGATTCAGGGCTGAGGCAGATTGCGCTTCGCGCTGGAAACGCGCCAGTGCCTGGGGATCTTTGGCGACGGCCTCAGGCAGGAATTTTAGTGCGACAAACCGGTGGAGGCGAGTATCTTCGGCCTTATAAACGACACCCATCCCCCCGCCACCGACCTTCTCCAGCACGCGATAGTGGGAAACCGTCTGGCCGATCATGGATGATTGGCTATGCATGATTGGCAATCTCGCCCCGCTGGAAACCATTATAGACTGCACGTGCAGCCAAATCAAAGCGTTGGTGACATGGATCGAGTCAGCCTTTGCTGAAACAGTTTCCTGTGGGTTTAGATTGAAAGAGCAGGCAAGAACTGCAATCAGAGACGCCCCGCGAAGTTGCGATGTGTTTGCCGATCATTCCGCAGGGGCAATCTGAGATTCTGGAAAAGTCGGCGACGATTCGTCCAAAAGCGGCCCAACACGCGGCGGAGCGATGGCTGACAAGTCCAGGTGGAGGGTTTAGAATTGCCCTACGGCACGTCCCGTTTGCCGCATTCTTGTCCCGAAGTCTGGTTCGAGGGCCCGAACGCCGTTACAGGGCAACCATGTGGCCAACGGTCCACTCAAAGCTCACTTTCCGCGTAGCTGACTCGAAGGCGAAGTGACCGCCGGCGGCAGAGGAGGAGCGGCAAGGCTCTGAGGTAGTTTCCGAGGCGGCAATCCGGGAGGTGTCCGATTCTGTCAACAGCGCGCGACTTTCACCCTCGGACCTTGGTTCATGAGAAGGGTTGTTCTCGGCACCTGTTGAGGAATCATCCTCCCCGCAGTTGGTTGTCAGCTAAGGAGCGGGATCAGAGCCTTCTGCCGAGAACATCGCTGTGCGTTTTCAGCAAGCGGTTATGTCCGCTCGGTACAGTTACCTAGGCGTTCTGCATTAAAATCCGTCCGGATGTGGGACAATCGGGTTGTCTCAAGAAAACTGCGGGCAGGAGACAGCGAGACTCACTGAGGCGTGCCTTTGCGAATGGAATTTGCAGTTTCGTCCGGCGCGACCCCAGCTTGAGGAACGGCGTTTAGGCTACCAAAAGTATGTGGCCACGACACGTGGAGGGCCGGCGACTGAATCGATTACCGTGGTCTCGACAACGACCTGAATGTTCTTCTTCTGCCATTCCGGCGGAGCGGTTCGCAGGCCCTCGGCGAGAAAGTCCTGTCTGCAGAAGAACTCGCCCGCGGCTTGCGTACCGTTCGCGGCGAGTCCCGCCGCGGCGATCAGGACCTGCCCGGTCTTTGAGTCCAGCAGCCTGGTGACGACTCCAAAATCCTGCGCGACGCCATTCTGCGGGCCCAAGTGCAGGGACCAGACCCTTCGTGAGGGCCCTCTTTCTTCAATCCACATGCGCTCATTGTCTTCCGCGAACACGAAGCGCAGGTCGGAAGTCATTTGCAGCGTCCACCGGTTATTGAATGCTCCCACCAGGACGGCGGGAGAGTTGCGGAGGTCCTCAAAAGAGTAATTGCTGCCGATCCTGACTTGGCTCGGTTTGTTGATCCGGGCGAACAGGGCGGAAAGTTGGGTCGCCACATAGACGTCCCCCTTGGCCACGCCAAAATCCGAATAGGGGAGCATATCGCGCCATCGCAACTCCTCATTCGGATCCAAGGGAAGTACCTTATTGGACCTCTCGACCTCTGTCTGAAAGGCCCCGGGATGAGCCTTCGAGAATCTCCGGTAGAGGTCCAGGGACGGTCGATAGAGGACCGGCTTCGCCAAGCAGATCAGGACGGGTTGTGATGTCGCAAAAACCGGGGACCAGAACTGGTCCAGGGGGGACTCTCGTGGCTTCGCATAGTGAATGCGGATGGTAATCAGCACCAGGGCCAGGGCAAGGCCGACCGCAATCGTTGTTGCCAGCCGTAGCTTGCCGCGATTCTCCGCCCGCCGGGGTGTCGCGAGAACGACCGGAGGCGCGGCCGGATTCCAATGAAACTCCGGGACATAGGAGCCCACGGGGAGTTCGATGCGGACGGTGTTGTGCCTCCATGATAATGTCCCCTTTTGTCCTCGATAGAAATGTCCCCTAATGTGGCCTCCGAAAGGAGGTCAGATTGGGGCGAACAGAGATGAGCAAGCGGGAGTTGGGAAAGGTGGAGGTG
>JBAVYG010000688.1:0-4657 GCA_049698675.1 Terriglobia bacterium | reverse complement strand
AGTACATTCTATCGGAATGGTTGCGCGGCGTCAATGAAGCCGGTGAATGGAAACTGGGAACTGGAAAATGGAAACTGGAAGGCCGAAACTTGATGGCTGTGGGTGCATGGTTCTGAAATTTGAAATCTCAAATCTCAAATTCCTCCTTGGGGTGTTAACCACCCAAAGTGGCGCGGCTTGGGCGGTTTTCCCCTCGGGGAGTCAACCACCCCAAGGCCACGGGTTGGGCGGTGTGTGAGCCCCCGGATCCCGCGCCACCCTGGGCGATGGCATGCAGTGTACTTCGAACCGTAGCCTGCGTAGCACGGCTATCTTGGTCCTGTGAAACCACTCGCGCAATTACAGGATGGGTATTATAAGTCCCATCAAACTAGGCTTCCCGAGTACACTCCAGAGAATGAAACCTGTGCAGCCCCTCGGAATATTCGGGGTGCATGCCTTCGCCACCCAACCTCCCGCCCCGACGCCGCATCCTATGAACGTTCACAGGGCCTTCAGAGAATGTCGAAAGATGCTGCGGTTGATACGCGTGGATAGCGTATGGGCGAAACACTTACCGCTTCGGGACGCCCGCAGGACGGAACCTCAAGGCTCAAAGGTCAGGCGCGTTTGGGGATGGGGACTGCGCAGGCGGAGGACTACTTCTGGGCGGAGACTGAAAAACAGAGAGCATCTCGACCATCTTGCTTCGGAAGGCTTCAGCAACACCGCTCGCGGCCTGTTCTTGCTTGAGTTTCAACTCCTCGCCGAAGAGGTCCAGCGTTTCTTCCAACTGCTTGCCGAGCTGGGCGGCGGAGGCTTCCATGATCTCATCCGCCACCTGCTGCAGTTCTCCCTGAATCCTCTCAAGCCAATTCTGTTCGATATTGCCCGCAGCTTTCTTGAGGCTGGCCTCGATTTGCACCGGCAACTCCCGAAATTCGCTGCGTAGTTTCTCCAAGGAGCTCTTCAGCAACTCCTCTGACTTTTCTTGCAAAGTCTCCAGGGAAGCCTGGGTCTTCCCTTCGAGTCGCTGGAGTTGTAATTCGGCGCGCGAGCCCATTCGCGTCTCCCAATCACTGAGCGCAGCCTGGGTGGACTTCATATGCTGTTCCGCAAGAAGCGAACTTTCCGCCAGAGCTTCGGCAACGTCGTTCTTGACCTTGCAGGGAATCTGCGCCGACTCCTTTTCGATCAAGTTCAGGAGGCTGTACAACATGTTCATCTGCTGTTGCACCTGGTCGGTAACCTCTCCCATCGCCTGCCCGAGGTCTTCCTGGAACTTGGGAAGGGCCTGGGCGGATTCTTCCACGAGCGACTTTCGCAAGTCGTTTAGCGCCTCCATGTCCCGCCCCACTTGTTCGGAAACCCCACGGATGGCCTGGTTGGCGTCACTCTTCGCTTTGGCGAGGGTCTTGGCGGATTCCTCCTGCACTTCTTCGTGAAGGTCCTTCAACGCGTTCACCTGCCGTTCTATCTGGCCCGAGATTTCTCCGATGGTCTGGGTGGCAGCACCCTTCACGTAGGCGAGAGTCTGTAAAGACTTTTCCTCGTCCGCCTTGCGAAGATCATTTAGCGCGCTCGCCTGCCGTGCCGCTTGTTCGCTAACAGCTTGGAGGGCCTGAGCAAGCTCGCTCTCCATCCTGGCCAGGGTCTCTGCACATTCCTGTTCGAGAGTTTTCCGAAAACTGCTTAGCGCCGACATCTGTTGCTCGCCTTCAGCCTTCGCGAGTGATTCCTCAAGTCTCTTGATGCAGTCGTTACCAGAAGTCTTCAGTTCTTCGCCCAACAGTAAGAGCGTGTCCTCGGCCTGCTTTTGCAGTTGTTTAGCCGCGGCCTCCGCTACCTCATCACCGGTATTCTGGAGTTGGGCCTCAAACCCGACAGCGGATTTGGACCACGCCGTGGCGATTTCCGCCTGGGCAGACGCGATGGTGGTTCCAGAGATGTGGTGGCTCTCTTTTCGGAATTCCGAAGTGGCGGATTGAAGCATACGGCCGAGTTGCGCTTGCCCTTCTTCAATCAAGCGGCTGAGTTGACCCTGAATACCCTCTCCTGCTCTTGCTGACTGTTCTTCAGCCACGGAGTACACCCGCTCTAGAGCTCCCTGAATTAAGGGTTCCAAATCCGCTGCGACTTCTTCTTGCACGCGTCTTTGGGTCAGGTCGATCAACTCGTCTGTCACGGAGTCGATCTCCTCTCGGACCTTCATCTCCAGGTCGCCCATCACAAGCTCAACAATCTTCGGCCTGTTCTCCTGAACCTCTCGCAAGGTCTTTCCCATCTCATCCTTTACCGCATGCTTCAGTTCTTCAAGCTCTGCAACGAGTTGCTGCACCTGCGTACGGCACGCTTGCAAATCGCCTTCCAGCGTCTTCACGTGTTCCTCAACAGAGCTCTCACGCTCTTCGAGGGTCTTTGCAGTATCCTGCAGATTGGTTTGCGTTAGCAGGTCAATGGGACGACTTAACTCTTCCGGTTTTTCCTGAAACAGTCGCGCCTCATTTTCGCCGGCGGCTTCGATCTGCTGAGTGAGGCGGGTCGAGGTGGCCTCGATTAACTCATTTGATTTGCCTACCGGCAGCGCGGGAGTCTCCACAGCAATGGTCAGTGGCGACGGTTGAGGTGTTTGCATGGTCGGTGGGGTGAGGGACGGACCAGTTCTGCCGGTTTCGGCAGGTTTCAGTGAGGAGCTGGCGTCAGGGACGGCGAATTCCAGTGCGGTAGGTTGCCCCGGAGAAGAGGCGGCCCCCGCCGGCATCCGTGGACTGAGAATCTTCAGGCGGGGTGCTGGGAGTGCACTTTCCTGCCGGTCATAGGAAGGAAACGCGATGCCCCAAATGTTCTGCGACCCCACCAATTGGACGCCGATTTCATACTGTTCTTCGGCCGCCCGTTTCTCACCCACCCAGACGACCCTAATCCTCGCTGTTTGTCCCACGATCGGGTTATGGAGGGTCATTTCGGAGCCCAGACTCAGGACGCACTTGGTGGCAATCTTTCCGCCGAACCTGTTGATAACGATGGTCCTGGTCTTCTCCGTGAATTCAACGCCATTGGCGTCTTTTCCACTCAGCGTAATGGGTATCGCGATCGCAGACGTGGCGATGGCGCGACCTGCGATACCTTGAGTTCCCACTTGCCACGGATTTGTAGAATCAGCCATGGGTGCACGTTTACAGTTGAGAATGTCCCCTTTCTCAAATTTCCTGAATCATTGTGTCTTCCGCTTTTTAATGTATTAGAAAAGTCTAATTTGAGAAACTAACCAATAGTACTATGCGGGAGGGCGCTTCTTGATCTGCCCTCTGTACTGTCTAACCCCCAGCCCCGTCTCTTGGGCTGACAGCTGATAGCTGATGGCTGAAGGCTGACGACCGACCCGCCGCGGCGGGAGAGCTGAGAACTGAGAACTGATGACTGACTTGCGTTGCGGGAATGGGTTATATTCAGGAAGGATGGAGTCGTAGGGGATCATGAGCCAAGTGGACGAGGTACGGGCGGCGGCGGATATCGTCAAGGTGGTGGGCGATTACGTCAAGCTGCGCAAGGCTGGCGCGAACTACATGGGCCTTTGCCCGTTCCACCAGGAGAAGACCCCTTCGTTTGCGGTTCACCCGGCGAAGCAGATTTTCCACTGCTTCGGCTGCGGGGTGGGCGGTGACGTCTTCAAGTTCGTGATGCTGATGGACAACCTCACGTTCCCCGAGGCGCTGCGCAGGCTGGCGGAGAAAGTGGGCGTCACGCTCTCGGATACTTTCGGCGACGCGACCTACGACGCCAACGCCCGAGTGCGCGCGGCGCTTTACAAAATGCACGAAGCCGCCGCCAAGTTCTTTGCCGGCCAACTCAGCGGTACAACAGAAGGCCGTCTGGCGCGGGCGTACCTTGAAGACCGGGGGCTTACGGACGAGGTGGTGGGCCGTTTCCGGTTGGGATATGCGCCTGCCGATGGGCAAGCTCTGACCCGGCAGCTCAGCGGGGCCCTGCACCAGATAGTGCAGGGCGGGGCCGGATACGAGTCCGAATTGCTCGAGAAGAGCGGGCTGGTGGTGCGCGACGCAGAAAGGAACCGCCACTACGACCGCTTCCGGCGGCGCATCATTTTTCCTATCGCCAACGACAGTGGAAAAGTGGTGGCTTTCGCGGGACGGGCGTTGGGGGACGAGCAGCCCAAGTATCTGAATTCGCCTGAAACCCCTATTTACACCAAGGGGCGCGTGCTTTACCACCTGGATCGGGCTGCGCAAGCCATCCGCAAGCTCGATTACACCATTCTGGTTGAGGGCTATATGGATTGCATTGCGGTGGCCTCAAGCGGAATCGAGAATGTTGCGGCTTCCTGCGGGACGAGCCTAACGGAGAGTCAGATTCGCTTGCTGGCACGTTACTCACGCCGCGTGGTGGTGAACTACGATCCGGACTCGGCAGGAGTGGCGGCCACGGAACGCTCCCTGACATTGCTGCTCGAGGAGGGCTTCGAAGCGAAAGTGCTGGCGCTGCCGGGAGGGCTCGATCCCGACTCTTTCGTTCGGAAGCAAGGCGCCGGCGTCTACCGTGAGCTTCTCGCGGCAGCGCCGAGCTACCTTGATTACCTGACCGAGCGCGCCGTTGCCAAGCATGACCTAAACACGCCGGAAGGGAAGGTGGCGGCGGCCAATGCCGTCATGCCCTATCT
>JBAVYG010000687.1:0-1718 GCA_049698675.1 Terriglobia bacterium | reverse complement strand
TTTACGCCGCCATTTGGCGAGATAAACTCGCCGCTACAGCATCCACAGCATCAAATTGACCCACCGTCAGGCAATCGCCAGCGGTTTCGGGAATCCAGGTTGGTTGGGAGGGGTGGCGGCGACATTGCTTTCCCATGTCGCCGCCTCGTGGGGTGCTCCGCTGCCGATGGCAAGATCGGGGCGCATCCGCGGAAGACAATGTATTCGCCACCCGCCGCCCCGAGACATCACTCCATTTTGCGTCTTTCGAGCGCCTCAATCAGCTCTTGTTTTGTGCGAAACTTGTCCATACCGTGGATTAGCGCAACGAATCCTGTCCACACGTAGCGCATGAATAGCTCGAGCGAATCCATCTCTCGTAAGGCACGCCCATGGTGGAGGAAGGCGGAACGCAGCGCATAAACGTGCGTTACGTTGTCGCGAATGGCTGTTCTTTCCTCGGCTGTCCTTCCAATCACAAAGGCCAATCGCTCACCAATGTTCTTTCCGACAGGTTCATTGCTGTCCCGAATTAGAATGGATTCGACCGCCGCGAGGATGTAAACCAGTCTGTTTGCAGCGTCATCAAACAAGGAGTTCCTAGAGTGGAGCAGGATAGCATCCAGCAGCTCATCTTCGAACGGCGATCTTTCATCTCTTGCCAGCAGCCGACTCAATGCATCGAGGCCCGCCGACTGAAGTTCGCGAATCTCCTGGTCAGAGAGCACCCACTCCATGTTCCCGGTGGGAGATGCGCTATCCTGCCACTGCTGGATCATGCCAGAATCGACTGTAAGGGTCGAACTAGCAAGGAGGTTCTCCGCGCCAGCGGGTGTGCAATAGCATCTCAAATACGGGGTCATGTTTGCGGCGTGGAAGAAACGCAAGGCGGCGATTGAGTATCCTGCCTCTTCGCCCGCCACTTCTTGCGCCCTCAGGGGTTCGGCAGTAAGTGCAATCGTCGCGGCGGCGCATCCTTGGAGCCTTGAACGGGTCCGGTCGAACTGAACTTGGAACGCGGCCTGGTTTTCCTGGGGAAGGCTTTTGAGTACCCGCTCTAAATAACTGTCAAGCATTTCGCGGGTGAGCGTTTTGAATCTAATTTTCCCCACTGAAAGCTCAGTTTGAATATAAACGTGAAATAGTGGTATCCAGATTTCTGACTCCTTCACCAGGGTAGCGCACTCGCGCAGAACATAGCCCGTGAAAGGCTCGTTGGTTTCACCTCGATACCGTTTCTTGACCCACCGGAACGCAGTGTTAATTAAGCAGCGGACGCTGACGTAGGGTCGAATTCTGCCCGCTCGCTGCAGCTGTGTGGCGAGGGCTTCCAGATCCTTGAAGCCCTTGCCGACGAGACCAAGGGTCCTCCCATCATGGTCAAAGATCCTACCGGTCTCTCTTCCGCGGTAATCTCTAAAAGCAGTCTCGATTTCACCTATAATTTCCCTTTCGGTAAAATGAGCGCGCACATAAACGTCGGGTCGAAAACCTGCTTCGTGCTTGCCCACGACAGGCACGACGGAAACGAGGGGAAGCAGTCCCTCCGCTTTTTCATCAAAGTTTCTGCCAGCTTCTGGGTGGAGATCGAGCGTAAAGGGCACGCCCATTGTGCACCTCCAACTAGAACAGATCTTCCTGTGTGCTCTTGCTTTTCCTTCCCGCCTTGGCGAAGGTTTCGACGCGATGGGCGGGGTATTCGAGCTTCTTTCCCGCCAGCAATTCGGCGATGGTAAGGA
>JBAVYG010000686.1:0-1683 GCA_049698675.1 Terriglobia bacterium | reverse complement strand
GGCGAGACGCCCGCGCTACATCAGGCAGTCCGCTCGTAGGCCTGACGGGCCTTGGCCTTCTCGAGTTCCACTTCCAGTTCCCTCATTTTTTGCTGGTGCTCCATCTCCCGGATGCGCATTTCCCGTTGGAATTGCAGTTCCTTGTCACGTGCCCTGTACCAGAACACGATGGCAACGACACATACAGTCGTCAAACCCAAGGCGCATATGACTAAAACCGGAGCTATGTCTGGGATATTCCACATTGAAAATCTCCTCTGAGTCCTGCTTGCCAATCCCTCGCCATCGAGCCGGCTCGAGAGATTCTTCCTCATCCGCCAAGACTGCACCTCGTCCATCCTCGCGCGATGCCTCTCTCAATCCCAATGCGCCCGCGTCGAAGTTCAGGGCGCCTTATCAGCGGCCTTGCGGTTCTTCTCTTTTTCCAGCTCCAACTCCAATTCCTTCATCTTGCGCTGGTGTTCCATTTCACGAATGCGCATGTCCTGGTGGAATTGCAACTCTCTCTCGCGCGCCTTGTACCAGTAGAAGATCCCCACGATGGCCACCACCATTACCAGGGCGCCGAAGCGCGACAACAACAAGAATGGAAACATAGTCGGCTTTCCTCCGCCTTTATGGCCTGATGTGGAGCAGGACTTGCCCACTCTCTCATGCGCTCTTGCTCGCCTTGGCCTTTTCCAATTCCAGCTTGGCCTTTTCGATTTCCAATTCTCTCATTTTCCGTTCGTGCTCCATCTCCCGAATCCGCAACTCCTGGTGGGCCTGGAGCTCATGCTCTCTCATTCTTCTCATGGAGACGATGCCCACGATAAAGATGACCATCAAGAATGCTCCGAGCGGGATGATGAAGGGGTTGTTCAGGATGTTTTCCATGCAAGTCCTCCGGGCTATTGGTTTGTCGTGCGCCGTGTCGAATCCTGGTAGGGCCGGGGCTTGCCCCGACCTGGCCGTCCCGCCATGGCGGGAGGCAGCCCAGGGTTAGTCCACTACAGTTCTCGTGGTCCCGACGTGCCGCCGGGTCCTCCTTTTGCTATGCTGCGGGCGTCCGTCGGAGGAGGAGAGGGTGTATGCCCCCCACCCAAGCGACGTTGCAGCAACAGCACTCCGATCACGATGAGCAACACCGGCCAGTACCTGCCGATATGACGAAAAACAGGTATGCCCAGGTTATCAAGCAGGAACAGCGCCCCCAGGCCAATGAGCAACGCGGCGCCGATGGGGGCATTCATCTTCATGTCGCCAAGCCCAAACCATTCCGGCGTCCGTTGGCCCAGTTGCTTGGCTTTGGCGGTCTGATAGGAATCAATCACCATATAAAAGTAAAACGCTGCCGCGCCCAGGCCGAAAATGGTGTCCATGGGGCTACCCACGCGATCACTCATGGCGATGAGAGAGCCGAATATCAGCACCTGAATCATGGCCTTAATGATCTGGCCGTTATAGATAGCGCCTACGCCCGGGATGAAGCCTAGCGCCAGCCCGACGCCAGGGCTGGGGCCGGTTTGCGGACCGAACATAGGAGTCTGTAGGCGGGTCGCCAGACAAGTCTCGCAATAGAGCATTCCGTGCACGTCGCGCTTGCATTCAGCGCACAGAGGACGCCCGCACAGGCCGCAATAGGCAACGGAATCAACGTTGGGATGGTTGGCGCATTTCATGGGTTTTGGCTCCTTCCTGCCT
>JBAVYG010000685.1:0-10074 GCA_049698675.1 Terriglobia bacterium | reverse complement strand
TCCTGTGGCGTCATACCCGAAGCTTACCGCCACGAGAAAGCAGAGTCAAGATAAACTTAACCTAGTACAATTAGAGGTGGCTGAAAAAATTTATCGGCATGTCATTCTGAGCTTGACGAAGAAGGGTAGTGCGGACCTGATTTCTTGATCCGCAGCTCGTTCCGGAACGGCCGGAAAGAGCCGCACACTTCGAGCACAAGTCTGCGCTATCGGCTTTTCAAAGCGAGGGGGAGTCATGTAGACTCAGTGAGAATAGACCATGGGCCAGTATGAGCATATTTGCCGCGGTTGATATTGGGTCCAATTCCGTGCGCATCAAGATTGCGCGCGTGGTGCGCCACCGTCTCAAAACAGTTCACGAGGACCGCGTGGTGACGCGCCTGGGCGAATCCGTTTTCCGTTTCGGAACCCTATCACCCGAAGCCATGGAGAACACGGTGAAAGTGCTGCGGCGCTTCTACCGCGACATCCAGAATTTCGGTGTAGACCAAGTGCGCCTTGTTGCCACCAGCGCTCTCCGCGACGCACGCAACGCCGCGGCGTTTATCGCCTGGGTGCATTCCGCAACCGGCTGGAAGGTGGAAACGATTTCTGGGCTGGAAGAAGGGCGTCTTATCCACCTGGGGATCCTGGCCAATACCTCGCTTGGCGCCTCCCGCGCTCTCCTCGTCGACCTCGGCGGGGGCAGTTGCGAGCTTACGCTTTCGGAAAAGGGGCACATCCGCGAGATGGTCAGCCTGCCCTTAGGAGCGGTGCGCCTGACCAGGGAATTCCTGCCCCACGATCCGCCCCGGCCCGTGGAGATTCAAAGGCTCCGCAGAAGCATTGCGGAGGAACTCGACCGCGTCCGCGAGCAGATCGCCGGAATTAAGGTGAGAAATGTTTTGGCCACCTCGGGGACAGCCGCGACAATTTCGCATGCGGCGCAGGTGGTCGGGCCCTTCGGCCCCAGGTTGAGAGCCGGGCACGTCTCACGCACAGCCCTCGTGCGCCTTGCTGAACACTTGGCAAAGCTGGACTTCAAGGACCGCAATAAGGTACCGGGAATCGGACCTCGCCGGGCGGAGATCATTGTGGCTGGGGCCTGCGTCTTTGCAGAACTCATGGAGCGCTGCAACCTTGCCGGTTTTCAATACTCGCCTTTGGGACTTCGAGATGGGCTGCTGGTCCAAATGCTCGCTGACCACGACCGCGCCACCGTATCACACCGGCAAATCGAGGCTGAACGTGACGACGCCATCCTTGCCATGTGCAAGCAGTACCGGGTAGACCTCAAAAGGGCGGAGGAGGTTCGCTGCCTGGCGGTACAACTCTTCCACGAACTGCGTCGAGTGCATGCACTCCCGCCCGAATACCAAGGCTGGCTCTCTGCCGCTGCGCTGCTGCACGAGGCGGGCACGTTTATCAATCGGAGCGGAAGCCACCGCCACACGTATTACCTGATCGCTAACTCGGAAATCTTCGGCTTCACCCCCGAACAACGCCACATCATCGCGGCCATTGCGCGCTATCTCGGGAAGACCCGCCCCAATCCGGCCGATGGCCCCATGAAGGCCCTCAACAGTGCCGACCAGGAACTCGCCCCCAAGGCCGTGGTGCTCTTGCGCCTTGCCAAGGCGATGAGCCACGGGACCGATGGCAGCATCGTTAATGTGGCAGCGGAAGTGTATCGCGAGCGCGTCATGCTTAAACTGACGGCCCAGGATGGCGCAGACCTTGAAGTCTGGATGCTCAGCAAGGAAAGGGCCTATTTCCGCGAGGTGTTTGGCCGCGAATTGGATGTCGAGGTTTTTTGGGGCTGAGAACAAAGGGCTTGAAAGCGCGGCCAATGCCCTGTAGCCTTTCAGTGTGAACCTATAAAGAGCCCTGCCGCCTCGCGGCAGCGACTTCAGGGAGCCGAATATGCGGAAGCCAAAGGGCATCGTAATCAATGGGGTTCGATTCAGGTATGGAGAGGTCGATTGGGAAGACGCGCACGGCGCCAGTCGCGATAAGCTGCCTGACTTCGCTGCCATGCGTCAAGGCGGTCAGTACATCGGTTCAAAGATTACTTCCACCGGCCTCATTGCCAAAATTGGAAAATACCTTCTGGTGATCACTGAGAAGGATGAAGCCCTGACGGAATTTGATTACACGTTGATTCCCCTACGCGCCAAGGTCCAGATCCGCTACAACTGACTCACCCAATCAATACACGAAGCTGAGCGCCGGATCGGGGAAGCGGTGCTGAAACCCAACAAAATGGCCAAAATAGGGCGAGGTGACGTTGTTATAAACGTCGCGGGGGTTCTGGTGGTTCGTGACGTTGTAGACCCGCAAGATGCCGCGAAGCGTATGGTTCCGCACCCAGGGAAGGAAGGGGATACGGAATTCCTTGTACATCTCTAGGTCGAGGGAAATGAAGGTGGGGAAACGCAAGCTGTCCGGGTAGCCAACATAGCGCTGCAGCTCGTTAAGGTCGGAATAGGGAAAGCCGCTGTGGATATCCAGCACTGGGCTGGCAACGATCTTCCAGGGGAGGTTGAACCGTCCCCAGGTCACGAACCTGTCGGGAACGTTGGAGGGCAGACTGGCGTAGAAATTCGGGCGGATGACAGGTTCCTCGAATGGCACGTAAACGTCCCCAAGACCATTCAGGTCGCCGTGCGACAGGCTGTGCACGTAAGAGATGTTGATGTCCGTGTTCGCACGCGCCCGAATGCGCAAGGTGGATTCGAACTCGTGATAGCGCGAGGCCCCCGTGTTGGAGAGTTCGAGCAAGGGGACGCCATTCTGGTCAATCAAGGGATTAGTGATAAACACCTTGTGGGTCCCGCTGGAAAGATAGCTCAGGCGAAGATTGACATGGGGATGAATCTCCCGGTCAGCCTCAACATTCCAGGTCACGTTATAGGGCGTACTATCCAGATCATGCCCCGGCGGGACGAATTGAGTTATCCTTCGTTCGGTTCTCGCGTAAACGTTCTGGAAAACCAAGGGCGGCCCAAGAGGGTTGCCCTGGGTGTCATAATAGGTCACCACCCGTGTAGGATTGTCCGTGAAGTCGCTCGCCAGCAGCGGCAAGCGATCGTAGAAAACTCCTATACCACCGCGCAGGATAGTTTTGCCGCCCCTGCCGGGCGAATAAACAGCGCCAATCCGGGGTGCAAAAGCAGTGGGGTCTCCCGCGGTTTGGCCGGAGTAGCGCAAGCCAAGGTCAATTGCCAGCCGGTCCTGGATGGCCCAGTGGTCCTGAACGAACGCTGCCACCTCAGTATCCCTTGCTGAAAGCTGACCTTTTCCCTGGAAGTCGATCTGCTCGGCCAGCGTTCCGTCCTGTCGCAGGACTTGCACGGGGCGCGAAACGCTGCTTCCAGAAAAGCTGCGGTGGACAAGGTCCCCGCCCACCATGAACTCGTGCCCGCCTCGCCATTCCTTGCGAGGAAACTGATAGGTCTGGGAAGCCTCCTGCTGGGAGCCATCGCGGGCCCATGTATTGAAGAAATTCCCCCCCCAGCCGTTGGGAGTCACAAGCATATCCAAAGGCCCCTGGCCGTGCGCGTAGCTGGAAAAATTGGTGAGCTGGAGAAAGGAGGTCAGAATTCCGCCGGCTGGAAAGAGATAGCGGTCCTTAACTCCGCCGGAGAAACCGCGCTGTCCGTAGTTGGACGATGCCGATTGCGGAACTAACGAGTTGATGTCAGCAAACTCGAGCCGGGCAGGGAAGACCTTGAGATTTCCCGTTAGTAGGTGCTGTGTGGAAATGATGTACTGGAGAGAAGTGAAGGAGTCGATGCCCTCCTTTTTGATCTCGTTTTTCGGCCAAGCAAGCCCGCGAACCGGCTGCTTGTGAAGGTCGTAGTTGAAGGCCTCAAAGAAGTCAAGCTTGCCGCGCAAAAGGGGGCCGGTGACGTCAATGCGTGGCGACTCCTCCGAAATGCCCACAAGGTGGTCGCTCTTGCCGCGCATATTGGGGGTTAAATCGTTCAATTCAAAATGGAATTGGTCTGAAGGCGCCTTGGTTTGCACGCTGGCCAGTCCCCCGGCAAAGCGGCCGTACTCAGCCTGGTAAGCCGTTTTGAAAACGTCAACTGAGCCTACTGCATCGATGGGCACCTCGATCGCAAACGCTCCGGTCACTGGATCGACAGTCTCCGCACCGTCAACCAGCATCATCCCCTGGCTTTCGGCCACACCTTTAATGTTTATTTTCCCATCGGGAGTTCGCACCACACCCGGGACGAGCGGCAAAGCCGCTTTGAATCGCTGTTCGGTCAAGGGTAGCGTCATTAACTGGATCGAAGTGACTTTTGCCGGGGCAGAGATGTTCTCAGGAGATGTAACGGGGGCCTTCTCTCGAACCTCTACCTTTTGCCTGATTACAATTTCGGGGGGAAGAACCATCTGCACGAACGGCGGTGGGGTCTCACCAATCTGCAGGTCCTGCTTCATAACAGGTTCGTAATCCGCCGCGGCGCAGGTCAACCGATAAGTGGAAGGCAACAAGCCTGTAAAGTTAAACTCGCCTTTTTCTCCCGTGGCGACGGAGAGGCCAGTGTCGGGCAGAGGGCCCCCGGTGAGTGTGCAGACGGCCCCCACAAGAGGTTTACCCGCTTCGTTCAACACTTCGCCTTTCAGGTCCTGAGTCTGCGGAGTGCCCGCAAGAGCAGACACGGCGAAGGCGCCCCAAAAGAACAAAGCAAACGTTATCCGGGATTTCCTGGCAACTCGTACCATTTATTCCAAGATGATTAAGTTTACGCCAGCCTTGCACTCACGTCATCTTTTTTCGAATCTTCGCGCAAGCTCTATGGATCAGAACAACTTCCAGCCGGGGTCTTTTCAGCGTCTGGCGGGTGTAAGCTCGAACCAGGGCCGAAGAGGTGCCCGTTCTGGCAAGCAGGCCGGCTCTTCGCCCAGGGGGTCCGAGCATTATTTGGGATTACAAAACCTAACAATCGTGTTAATTTATTATCGTGGGCGTGTGCGCCCGGGGCATCCAACAACGGTGCAGCTAAGTTGTGGTTTGTCCAAAAAATCATTGAGGAGCGGAATTATGCTATTTAGACGTCTGGTGCTCGCCCTTGCCCTAGCCTGCGTGGTGGCATGGCCGGCGATCGCCGTTGGGCCTACGGGGACAATAGTTGGGACTGTCGCTGACCCCAGCGAGGCGGTTATTCCGAAAGCCCAAATCACGGTTCGCAACCAGGGGACGAATGCCACGCGCCAAGTGTTGACCGACGATGACGGAGATTTCAGTGTCCCCCTGTTGCCTCCGGGAGTGTACGAGGTCTCGGCTGAAAAAGCCGGTTTCCGGCGCAGTGTCTATAGCAATGTCAATCTGAACGTCGACCAGACCGCGCGCGTTGATTTTGTGCTGCAAGTGGGCCAGCTAAGTGAACAGGTGATCGTCACCGAGTCTGTCCCTCTCGTGCAGACCGACAGCTCAACGCTTGGCCAAGTCATCGAGCGCAAGCAAGTAAGCGAGTTGCCTTTGAACGAGCGCAATTTCCTCGCTTTTGCGCTTCTCGTCCCAGGTGGCCAATTGCCTGTCCAAGGCTCTATGAATTCCACCCAAGGCGGAGCCATCAACGTCAACGGAGCGCGCGAGCAATCAAACGATTTTCTGCTCGATGGCGTGGACAACAACGACTTGTACATCAATCAATACAGCGTGCTTCCGTCGGTTGACGCCATTCAGGAATTCAAAGTGCAATCCGGCACCTACTCGGCCGAATTCGGCCGCGGCGGCGGCGCCCAAGTCAATGTGGTGCTGAAGAGCGGCACTAACCAGTTCCACGGAAGCGGGTTTGAGTTCGTGCGTAACCGCAACATGGATGCAAAGAATTTCTTCGATGAGCCCGATTGCACGCCCGATTCCATTCAGGGAACCTGTGCGCCCATCCCGCGCCTCGACCGGAACCAGTTCGGTGGGACGTTAGGCGGGCCCATCCAGAAGGACAAGACCTTCTTCTTTGCCTCTTACGAAGGGCTGCGACTGCGCCAAGCAACGACGCGGGAAGCCAACGTACCTTCGCAAGTGCAACTCGAGGAGGCGGACGGCTTGTTGCAGGGTCTCGGTTTCCCTCAGAATCCCGCGGGCATGGCCGCGCTCAACCTCATTCCGGCGGCCAACGTCGCCATGCCGGACTTGGCCGACTCTAATACCTACGTCTCCTCTCCGGTGATTCAGGACTCTGTCGACTTGCTGACACTCAAGCTAGACCGCCAGGCCGGTTCCAACAACACCTTTTCAGGCCACTACTCACTGTTCAATGAGAACCGCTTTAATCCTTTCGATCCCGTCAATGCTTTCACGAGCCTGCCTGGCTACGGCAGCTCCACTATCAACCGGGGGCAGAACGCCGGCTTCACCTGGACGCATGTCTTCAGCTCCCATTGGGTCAACGAAGCACGCTTGGGCTTTAACCGACTGCGTGGCGCCGCTTTTCAACAGGAATCTGGTATCAACGTCACACAGCAACTGGGATTCCCGACCGTGTCCGCTAATCCTGTGGATTGGGGATACCCCAACGTGAACATCTATGGCTTCGCCGACAGCATCGGCGAGCCTGTGAACTACCCGCAAGACCGCCATGACAACACCTATGAATTTGCGGATAACCTTGCTTGGAATACCGGACGCCATCAATTCAAGTTTGGAACGGACATCCGCCGTTTTCAGTTGAATTCCTATCTCGACTTCCTTTCACGCGGTGACTGGTTTTTCGAGGGCCTTCAGCAGAATGGTGTCTGCCTCGGCGGTTATGCCCCCTGCCCCGTCGCCGCCTTGGCTCTCCTCATGGCCGGCGTTCCAGACTATGTTGTGACGGAAACGGGCACTACCAACAACGGACTGCGCACCACGGGCCTGGGAGCCTATGTGCAAGACGATATTCGCGTTCTGCCGCGATTCACCTTGAATGTCGGCCTGCGATGGGAGTTCAATAGCCCACCCATCGAAATCCACAACCGTTTCAGCGTTCCCGACCTGAGCCCCAATTCTCTAACCTGCTCGCCCTACCCCGACTGCGCGTTCATCCAGGCGGGCACTGCCGGGATTCCGCGGGCCACCTACGGCAAGAATCTTCACGATTTCGCCCCACGCATAGGATTCGCGTGGCGGCCTTTGAAGACCGAGCGCTTCGTGGTCCGGTCGGCCTATGGCATCTTCTATGATGAGAACATTCTTAACCTCAACATCCTGCCGCGTTTCAACCCACCCTTTGTCGATATTTTCGCCTTAGTCAACTCTACGGGAACCAGTGTCATTCAGGACATCTTGAGCCAGCAGGGATATCCGGAGCCCCAGGCCAATTTTGTTTCCCCACATTTCCGCGACGCCTATATGCAGGACTGGAACGTTGACCTCCAATACGAGGTGCAACCTAACTGGATGATTGACTTGGCTTACGTGGGTACCAAGGGCACTCATCTTCCCGCCACCCGCGACATGAACGAACTGAATCCTTCCACCCAGGCTACTCCCTACCCGCAGTTTGGCACGACCCTGGTGGTGGAGCCCCGTGCCAATAGCATCTACAACGCTTTGCAGTTCCGTTCCGAGAAGCGCGTAAGCCAGGGCTTGGCTTTCCTGGCTGCTTACACTTGGTCGAGATCGATCGATGACGATTCCGCAGTCTTCAGCGGCAGCGTCGGTTCGGGCGTGCCGCAGAATTCGTATGATTTTCGCGCTGACCGGGGCCTTTCCGATTTCCAGGTCGAGCAACGCCTTGTCTTCAGCTATCTATATGACCTGCCACTAGGGGCTGGCCGGAAATGGCTCAATAATTCCGGGATAATCAACCGCGTATTGGGTTCCTGGCAAACGGCCGGAATTGCGACCATGCAGACCGGTAGTCCCTTTACGGTCAACTTGCCGGCCTCGCAGAGTGGAACGTCTATCACCTCTTTTGGAGTCCCGTACCGGCCGGACCTGGTGGGCGATCCAAACAAGGCGGGAACCGTAGCAGCAAACCCGGGGTGCTCGGCCCCAACTCAAATTCACACGCCGAATAGCTGGTTCAATCCTTGCGCCTTTGCTACTCCCCAGAATCCCTTTTTGGGAACTGACGGCCGGAACACCTTGATTGGACCGGGGCTGAACAACCTCGACTTTTCATTGCTCAAAGATATCCCGTTCCGCCACGAAGGCCGCCGGCTTCAGCTTCGGTTTGAGTTCTTTAACCTATTCAACATTCCGCATTTCGACCTTCCGGGCCGTACCTTCGGGGAGTCGTCACTTGGCGTGGTGCAGTCGGCAAATGAATACGGCAGTAAGCCACCAAGGCAGATTCAGTTGGGGCTGAAGTACATCTTTTAAGAAGTAAACAGTTGATAGTCGACAGTCAACAGTTGACAGTTCACGGGCGGCGTATACATTGCTTTTCAGGTGTGCGCCCCTTGGCCAGTGTCATTCCGAGCGTAGCGAGGAATCCCGCTCTGAGTCCTTTGTCCAGAGAGCAGGGTGAGATTCCTCGCTACGCTCGGAATGACATGCGGCTGCCCTGGGAGTGATACTGTATGGATCGTTCAGAGGCCTGGAATCTTCTCTGTGAGTACGCCAAGAATGAGAACTTGCGCAAGCATGCGCTGGCCGTGGAGGCGTGTGTTCGCGCTTATGCGCGGAAGTTCAACGAGGACGAGGAAAAGTGGAGCGTAGTAGGCCTGATCCACGACTTCGATTACGAGGTGTATCCGAACGCGCCCGACCACCCGCTGAAAGGAAGCGAAATCCTGAAAGAGAAGGGCGTTTCAGAGGAAATTCGCCGCGCCATTCTCGGCCACGCCGACTACACCGGTGTACCGCGCGATACGCGGCTCGCCAAGGTCCTTTTCGCGTGTGACGAGCTCGCCGGATTCATCACCGCCTGCGCTCTGGTGCGGCCTGACAGGATCGCTACCCTCGAGGCAAAATCCGTTCGCAAGAGGATGAAAGACAAAGCCTTCGCCCGCTCCGTAAGCCGTGAGGATATCATCAAAAGCGCTGAGGAACTGGGCGTCCCCCTGGATGAGCACATCAGCTTCTGCGTCGAAGCCATGCGCGGCATCGCGGACCAACTCAGCCTCGCCCCCAGCGCGGCGGGGACCTCAATCAATCCGAGCGCGTCCGCCTCGTCATCCCACCGTTGAGCTTCGTTGAGCACAGCACGCAGGTCGTACCCTCGGGGCTACAACCACTACGTACCGCTGCCTGGCGTTGCGCACCCGTTAGGGAGAGCCCTGTGTCGAGGCTCCGCCCATGCACGGGCGGAACGCCGGTGCTACGTCGAGATGTCCAGCAATCAGAGTTGAACCTTTTGAAGGTATGAGCCGACTGACACATCCCATTGCAGTTCTTGGGCGACCTTCTGCCGGAGCGATTCAGCAGCCTTGGGTTCTCCGTGGACCAGAAAAGTCTTTCCGGGAGGTTTGTGGAATTTGTGCAGCCAGCCCAGAATCTCCCCGTAATCCGCATGGCCGCTCAGGTGCTCGAGAGTTTCGATGCGCGCGCGGGGTTGAACGTAATGACCATACATCTTCACGGGTTGACCAGCCTGGATGAGTCTGCCGCGCGTACCCGCCGCCTGAAAACCCACAAAGAGGATGGTGTTGCGATGGTCCGGGAGGCGGCGCTCCAGGTGATGAACGACGCGCCCACCGGTAGCCATGCCACTCGCCGAGATAATGACCATCGGATAACGCGCATCATTCAAAGCTTTGGAGTCTTCCACGCTCCTGTCAAAGTGCACGTCGGGCGGAGAGAAAGGTTTGATGCCTTGCGCTTCCAGCGCTTCGGTCTGGAGGTCATGGTCTTCCTTGTGGCGCCGGTAAAGGTCGGTCACATCGATAGCCATGGGGCTGTCCACGTGGATGGGAAGAGAATGCATCCTCCCCAGGTCGATGAGTTCGCGGAAAAGGTAAAGCAGCTCCTGCGTCCGCCCCACCGCAAAAGAAGGAATCACCACGGTGCCGCCACGCTGAGCCGTCCCTTCCACTATAGACGTAAGGCGCGCGCCGACATCATCCCGCGGGTGCAGGCGGTCACCGTAAGTGGACTCGAGCAGCATGTAATCGAACCCATCCTCCGGCACAACGGGCTCGCGCAGAATGAGC
>JBAVYG010000684.1:0-7102 GCA_049698675.1 Terriglobia bacterium | reverse complement strand
TCGGAATCATGCCGGTCTATTTGACGAGCGCAGCCCACGACGATGCCGTCTTTTCCGGGCTTCCTCGTGAGCTTCTCACCTTTCAGTGGCATGGCGAAACGTTTGACTTGCCCGATGGCGCGGTCCTTCTAGCAACTTCGCCGGCCTATCCAAACCAGGCCTTTCGGTGGAAAAAGAAGGCTTATGGGATCCAGTTCCATGTGGAGATCTCGGCTGACTTGGCGAAGCAATGGTCCCAAGTGCCGGCCTACAGGGCGGCGCTCGAACGAGTGCTGGGCGTGGGTGCGGCAACGAAGGTGGCCGGTGATGTCAGCCGAGAAGAAAAGGCGTTGCACTCGTATGCCCGGAGTATGTTTGAAAACTGGCTGCACGCCTGCGGGTTCACTTAATGTCCTGAGCGGGGGGAACAGTGACCGCAGAATCCCTGGATAAAGGCTTCTGGCTGGGGGCGCCGTTTCCGGTGAGAGCGATTTGCGTATGGCCTTTCAACACCTTACGGAGACCGACCGACTGGTCAGAAGGTTGAACGCAAGTACTTGACCTTCTGAGCTTTCTTGACAACCCTGAGCGTCTGGCTATAATTAGAGTCTTCGGTTTTCGAGGCCGCGGTGCGGATAAGAATGGAAGATTTGGAACTTCACCCCATTGTGGTCTCCAAGACGTACGCTTCCGGGACACTCGACTACCACGGAACTGACTTCCGGCAGGCTGCTCCTTTGAAGGTCGATGCGGTCGCAGAACTACTGGGGTCAGAAATCTGCATTCGTGGGCGCCTGGGAACGCGCTTGGAGGCTCGTTGTGACCGCTGCCTGGGCTCGGTGGCCATTCCGGTCGAGCAGGAGTTCGACCTCTTCTATCGGCCCGTTTCGACCATTGCCCGCGAGGAAGAAGTCGAACTTCCCGAGGATGAGCTTGGGGTCGGATTCTTTTCCGGAGACGGAATCGAACTGGCCGATGTCGTGACAGAGCAAGTGATCCTGGCCGTGCCCATGAAAGTCGTTTGCCAAACGGATTGCCGTGGTCTTTGCCCTGTTTGTGGGGCAAACTTGAACTTTGAAAGATGCGGGTGCCTGCCCGCCAAGGAGAACTCACCCTTTTCTTCCCTGAAGGAGGGCTAGGCGGGTGAGATACTCAGTTGGGCATCTGCCGCGAGGCGGGATCAGTTCGGAATTCAGGGTCAAGCAGTGAGAGGTGTCAGGCGGTTTTCATTCTCCCGCTAAAGGACTTTTCTGAAGAGAGTTGAGATTCTATGCCAAATCCCAAACGACGACATTCCAAGGCACGGCGGGACCGCCGGCGAGCTCATGACTTCCTGGATGTGCACTCGCTCGCTGAGTGCCCCCACTGCCACGAGCAGAAAATGCCTCACCAGGCCTGCCCATACTGCGGTTATTACAACGGAAGGGAAGTCATTCTGGTGAAGGAATCTGCCTGAGTCAGGGCGCGACAATCCTCGGGGCACACGAGCGGCGCGCTTTTCTTATCCAGCACCGGCAATCCACGGATTGAGTTGAGTTTCATGCGATGCATCGCCATTGACGCCATGGGTACAGACTCCGCGCCCGGGCCGGAGGTTGAGGGGGCAGTGCAGGCGGCGCGTGAGGGGTTCGCGGAGGTTTTGCTCGTCGGACCCCAGGATGTGCTGAAGCGTGAACTGGGCCGCCGGGATGCCCGCGACCTTCCCATCGAGCTGGTCCATGCCAGCGAGGCCGTAACCATGGAGGATGCCGCCGCCAAGGCATTTCGCCGTAAGCGGGACTCGTCCATCCGAGTGGCGGCCCGCCTGGTTCGCGATCATAAGGCGGATGGATTGATCAGTGCTGGTAACACCGGAGCAGTGATGACCACCGCAAAGATCGTACTGGGAACCCTCGCCGGCGTGGACCGGCCGGCCTTGGCCGCTGTCTTTCCCACCTCACAGGGGAGGGCTGCGGTGTTGCTGGACGTGGGCGCCAACGTGGACTGCAAGGCCCATCACCTGGAGCAATTCGCCGTGATGGGAGAGGTCTACTATCGCGTGATCTTTGGTGTGGAGAGGCCCCGCATAGGACTGCTCTCGATTGGGGTGGAAGAACATAAAGGGAACGATCTGACCCGCGAAGCCTTCGCGCTGCTCAAGCAGCTTCCCCTGAACTTTGTCGGCAACGTGGAGGGGCGGGACCTTTACAACGGGCGCGTGGAAGTTATGGTCTGCGATGGCTTCATCGGCAACGTGGCGTTGAAGATCAGTGAGGGCTTGGTTGAGACAGTTTCGAGCCTCTTGAAAGAGGCGCTTTCAAGTACCATGTCCGCCAAGGTAGGTGCCGTCCTGTCCCGAAGGGCCTTCAAGAACTTTAAGAAGCGGGTGGACTATTCAGAGTACGGCGGGGCCACTCTGCTGGGGGTGCGCGGCGTGTGCATCATTTGCCATGGCGGCTCCAACGCCAACGCCATCAAGAACGCCATTCGCGTCGCGGCCGAGTTTGCGGAGGGCCAAGTGAACGAGAAGATTGAGGGTCACCTGGCGGCAACCGCCCTCGGACATGTACAAAGCGGGCGCGGTGTTGGAGCACAAGGAAGGTAACCTGCCCGCACACAGTCGGGAAATGGCTAAGGTTGATTAGGGAGTTTCTATGGAGCTTGCGGTTGGAATATTAGGGACCGGCTCTGAGCTGCCGGAAAAAGTGCTCACCAATTTCGATCTCGAGAAGATGGTCAATACATCGGACCAGTGGATTACGGAACGAACCGGCATCAAAGAACGCCGTCAGGCCGCTCCCCATGAGACCACTTCGACGCTTTCGGTCATGGCATCAAGAAAAGCCCTGGCGATGGCGGGAATAACCCCGCAGGACCTGGACCTGGTCATTTGCTCGACTATTTCTCCGGATATGCCCCTTCCCTCCACCGCGGCGATGATCCAGCGCGACCTCGGTGCCCGGGCTTGCTGTGCCTTCGATCTCGCGGCGGCTTGCTCAGGCTTCCTGTTTGGCATGACGGTGGCCGAACAATTCATCCGTAATGGCAAGTACAAACATGTCCTGGTCATCGGCGCAGAGTTGCTTTCGCGATACGTGGACTACAAAGACCGCGAGACCTGCGTGCTTTTCGGTGATGGCGTGGCGGCGGCCGTGCTCGGGCCGGTCACCCCTCCCTCAGGTATTCTGGCCTCCGACCTGCATACGGAAGGCCTGTATGCGGACCACTTGTTCATTCCCGCCGGAGGCACCGCGTCTCCGGCTTCCTACGAGACTGTGGCGACGGGGGGCCATTACATCAAGATGCGAGGGAATGAGTTGTTCAAGGTGGCGGTTCGGAGCATGGAAGAGGTGTCCCGGCGGGTCCTGGAGAAGGCGCAGGTTTGCCCAAGCCAGATCGACCTCTTTGTCCCACACCAGGCAAACCAACGCATCACAGAGGCAGTCCGGGAGCGGCTGGGGGTGGCCCCTGAAAAGGTTTACTCGAACATCAATCGCATCGGCAACACTTCGTCGGCCTCCATCCCAATTTGCCTCGACGAGTGTGTGCGTTCTGGACGGCTTAAGAAAGGCGACTTGATCCTGATGGCCGCCTTCGGAGCCGGCGTCACTTGGGGCGCTGTTTTGATGCGCTGGTGAAGAACAGGAGTCAGAAGTCAGGAGTCAGAAGGAAAAGCGTCGGTGCGACAGTTGGCAAGCTTTCTGTTTTGCGCAGGATGATTCCCCTCTTTGGTAAGGAGGGGGCCAGGGGATGGTGGCGCGAGTCAATCAATCAAGCGAGAGGCGGTTTTATTCTGGCTTCTGACTCCTGACTTCTGGCTTCTTGGGTTCGAATGGTGCCGAAAATCGCTTTCCTTTTCCCAGGTCAAGGTTCCCAGTATTCCGGCATGGGCCGCGAGCTGGCTGAAAAGTTTCCCAGCGCGCGGCGCGCCTTCGAGGCGGCCGACCAAGCGCTGAGTTTTTCCCTTTCCAAGCTCTGCTTCGAAGGGCCCACAGGAGATTTACGGCTTACCGCGAACGCACAGCCCGCGATTCTGGCCATGTCCGTGGCTGCGGCGGAGGTCTTGCGCGAGAAAGGCATCCGAGCGGATTTTGTGGCGGGTCACAGCCTGGGAGAATATTCTGCTTTGGTGGCTGCCGGTAGTCTCTCGATCCAAGAGGCAGTGCGTTTGGTGCGCAAGCGTGGCCAGTACATGCAAGAGGCTGTCCCGGTTGGCCAGGGTGCCATGGCTGCCCTGCTGGGGCTCGAGGCCACCGCAGTTGAGGAAGTCTGCCGCGAGGCTGCGCAGGGGGAGGTGGTTTCACCTGCCAATTTTAATTCCCCCGGGCAAGTCGTGATCGCCGGCCATACGGGGGCCGTGGCGAGGGCCGTTGCATTGGCCCGAGCGCGTGGAGCCAAGGCCGTCGTGTTGAACGTCAGCGCGCCGTTTCATTGTGCCCTGATGAAACCTGCTGGGGAGCGGCTTGAAAAGGATCTTGACCTCGTGGAAATCCGCGACGCACAGATTCCTCTTGCCAACAATGTGGACGCGGAGTTGGTCCGGTCGGCGGCTCAAGTCCGCGAGGGACTGAAACGCCAGGTCACCGCGCCTGTCCGGTGGGACCAGGCGATGCGGGTTTTGCGGGGGGAAAACGTTGAATTGTTCATCGAGGTAGGACCGGGAAAAGTACTTTCGGGTTTACTCCGGCAAATCGACCGTCAAGCCGAATGCCTGCGAGTGGAGGACGTAGCCACGTTAAACGAAGTGCTGGCGCGGCTGGGCGCCGGGTAGAGCTTTAATTTGAATGTGCGGCCGCCCGAAGCCGGAAACACAGCCCTCTCCCTTGGGGAGAGGGTGGCGCGCCGCCGGCGTTTTTCAGCCGGGGCGGGCCGGGTGAGGGGTCACTTGCCCAGCCATCACGCTTACTGGGTTCGTGGGTAGAGGCAGACTATAGCTGATGCGGATGCTTGGCCGGCCAAGTCGGCCTGCGGACGGGAGTAACCCCTCACCTGTCCGGCGGCGGCTGGAGAAAACGCCGTCGCCGGACACCCTCTCCCCAAGGGAGAGGGCAAAGATCCATTTCCCGGGGAGGGAGAAGTTATGTTCAACCTCGAAGGAAGAGTGGCGATTGTGACGGGTGGCGCACAAGGTATTGGAAGGGCCATTGCGCTTAACCTCGCGGAAGGCGGAGCCAGTATCGCCCTGACGGATACACGCGCCTCCAAGCTCGATGAGGTGGTCAAGGAGATCGAGGACAAGGGCGGGAAGGCGATGAGATTCTGTGTGGACGTTACTGACCTCGAGGCCGTGCAGAAGATGGTGGACCAGATCCTGGAAGCCTGGGGAAAGGTTGATATCCTGGTGAACAATGCCGGCATCACCAGAGATAGCCTTGTCATGCGCATGAAGATCGACGATTGGCAAGCGGTCTTGAAAACCAACTTGGACGGATCCTTCTACTGTATCCGGGCGGTTTTGCCCAGCATGGTCCGCCAGCGTTACGGGCGCATCCTCAACATTGCCTCCGTGGTCGCTCAGGCGGGAAACGTTGGCCAGGCAAACTACATTTCATCCAAGGCAGGAATTATCGGCTTGACCAAAGCTGTGGCGGCGGAAGTGGCGCGCCGGAACATCACGGTCAACGCGGTTGCGCCGGGCTTTATTGCCACTTCCATGACGGAGAATCTGCCTCCCGAGCTCAAGGAGAAGATGTTGAGCCTTATCCCCATGGGACGCATGGGAACGGACGCTGAGATAGCCGCCGGGGTGCGGTTCCTGGTCTCGGAGGAGGCTCGGTATATTACCGGGCACGTCCTCAATGTTAACGGCGGGATGTTTATGGCGTGAAGAGGGTAGGTAGTACATCCTGCTACAGGCCGGTCACGGTTCGTCAAAGTCCTAGGGAGGCCGAGAGCGGGGCAATTGCCGCACCGTTATTTCGCCTAGCCAAAACTCGGGCTATTTGCAATGTTGCACTTCGAGGACGTCGACGCAATCCTGATAGTCCGGTGTTTGTCACTTGTCACTCGCCACTTGTCACTGTTAAAATGACCGCCCGCAAGTAATCGGAGGAGGAGAGAGCGATGGCATCGCCCGAAGAGAAGGTGAAACAAATCATAGTCGAACAACTTGGTGTGGATGAATCTGAGGTTACCCCCACGGCACATTTCGTGGATGACCTGGGAGCGGATTCGCTCGACATCGTGGAACTGGTAATGGCTTTTGAAGAGGCGTTCGAGATTGAGATTCCGGACGAGGACGCTGAGAAGATTCAAACGGTGAAAGACGCGGTTGAATACATACAGGCTCACATTAAGCCCCCGAAGAACTGACCCACCCCGGGCGAGCCTCCGCAGAAGGAGTAAAGCTTGACGCGTCGAGTTGTCGTTACGGGTGTGGGATTGGTGAGCGCGGTTGGAGTCGGCACGGAGGAGACTTGGCAAAACCTCCTGGCCGGCAAGAGCGGCGTTGCGCCCATCACGCATTTTGATACGACGGGCTTCTCCGCGACCATCGCGGCGGAGGTCAAGGGCTTCGATCCACTTCAGTATGTGGAGAAGAAGGACCTGAAGAAGATGGGCCTGTTCATTCAGTTCGCCCTGGCGGCATCCCAGTTCGCCATGGAACAGGCCCAACTCAAACTCACTCCGCAGCTCGCGGACCGCACGGGTGTGTACATTGGGTCAGGCATCGGAGGGTTCGACGTGATCGAGCGGGAACACACGGCGCTGATGCAAGGAGGGCCTCGGAAGATTTCTCCCTTCTTCATTCCCGCCGCCATCGTCAACCTGGCCGCTGGATTTGTATCTATCCGGTGGGGAGCCAAGGGCCCCAATTCCGCCACCTGCACGGCTTGCTCGTCAAGTACCCACGCCGTGGGAGATTCCTTCAAGCTGATTCAGCGCTGCGCCGCGGACGCGATGATCTGTGGAGGCACGGAAGCTGCTATCACGCCCTTGGGGGTGGGCGGGTTTGCGGCCATGCGGGCGCTCTCGACCCGCAACCAGGAGCCTGCAAAAGCCAGCCGCCCCTTCGACCGCGACCGGGACGGATTCGTTATCGGTGAAGGGTCGGGCGTACTCATCCTTGAAGAGTTGGGCCTTGCCCTCAAGCGGGGCGCGCGGATTTTGGCGGAAGTGGTGGGGTATGGCATGTCCGGCGATG
>JBAVYG010000683.1:0-5199 GCA_049698675.1 Terriglobia bacterium | reverse complement strand
GGCAGTGTCGCGGCCAGCGGTTCCTGCACGATCAACGTGACCTTCTTACCCACGGCCACCGGCACGCTCACCGGCACGCTGACAATCACCGACAACAGCAATGGGGTGACGGCTAGCACGCAGACGGTGAATTTGACGGGGACGGGCGTCGCTACAGCTCCGGTGGCGGGCGTCTCGCCTGGCAGCCTGACGTTCAGCAATCAGGGCGTGGGGACCACGAGCGGGTCGCAGCCGGTCACCCTGAGCAACACGGGCACCGCCGCGCTCACCATCACCAGCATCATTGATAGCGCTAACTTCTCTTTCGGCTCACCATCCAACACCTGCGCGGGGAGTGTCGCGGCCAGCGGTTCCTGCACGATCAACGTGACCTTCGCACCTACGGCCACCGGCACGCTCACCGGCACGCTGACCATCACCGACAACAGCAATGGGGTGACGGGCAGCACACAGACGGTGAATTTGACGGGGACGGGCGTCGCCACAGCTCCGGTGGCTGGCGTCTCGCCCGGCAGTCTGACGTTCAGCAACCAGAACCTGGGGACGACGAGTGGGTCTCAGCCGGTCACCCTGAGCAATACGGGCACCGCCGCGCTCACCATCAGCAACATCGGCACTAGCGCCAACTTCGGTCAGAGCAACAACTGCGCGGGGAGTGTCGCGGCCAGCGGTTCCTGCACGATCAACGTGACCTTCACACCCACGGCCACCGGCACGCTCACCGGCACGCTGACCATCACCGACAACAGCAATGGGGTGGCGGGCAGCACGCAAAGAGTCGCACTCAGCGGAACGGGTCAGGATTTCAGTTTCGCCGCAGCCTCCGGCTCGTCCACCTCAGCCACTGTCACGCCCGGTGCAGCCGCAAACTACACTTTAAGTGTGGGCGGCGAAAGTGGATTCAATCAAAGTGTGAGCTTCACCTGTACAGGGGCTCCCTCCGAGGCCACCTGCACGGTTTCGCCGAGCACGCTGACCCCGGGCAGTTCTGCGACGAATATCACGGTCAGCGTTAAGACGACCGCACCTTCGCTCAGCGTGCCACGCTCTCGGCCACTTCCTCCAGCCGCACCCCTATCGCCGGGCCTGAGAGGTCTGCTCATGCTCGCTTTGGTACTTGCGTTGATGGCATGGGCCATCGGGCGCCGGAACCAACTCGGCGTGAGCCGATGGCGGTCCACGCTGGTCCCGCTCGCCTCGGGATTGTTGCTGGCTCTGGCGCTGGCAGCAGGATGTGGCGGAGGGAGCAGTGTCAGTACGCCGCCGCCTAACCTCGGAACACCCGCCGGAACCTACACGCTGACGGTAACGGGGAGCACGGGTTCGGGATCTTCTGCCTTGAGCCATAGCGTGACCCTCACCTTGACGGTGAGTTAGTCAAGAGAAGACGCAAAGGAGGATGATCACGTGGCTCGGTCAGAAGACTCGCCCTGGCAGCCACCAAGGCACGATGGGCACAACGCCTGCGGGGGCAACCTGATTATGAGCGAATTATTCGAGGAGGACGGGTAACACTTTCTTGTTCGGAGTGATTGCGATCACTCCGTTTCTCTGTAGCCAAGTTTCCACAGCGAGACTCCGTGCTGTATCGGCTTGCCGTTGAGTGTGAACCGCCCAGCCCTGCATAAGCGTCATGGTCAGTTCGTTGATCGCATCGAAGGTCTCCCTTCGCCTCCGAAGAGTATAGGCGTTCGTGGCTGGCTTCCCCGCCTGAATCTCCCAGAAGATGGGAGTGTTTCCCCTGCCCTCGAATTCATCCCGCCACCGCTCGCGGGCCGCGAAGGCCGCGTCCAAGGAACGAGGGAGCTCGCCGTCGCCCGGACGCCGTACGTTATTGCCTATCGCATCCGCGAGGACGAGATTCAAATCCTCGCCGTCCTTCACGGCGGGCAACGCTGGCCCACAACATTCAGCGGGTAGCCCCCGCCGCTAAAGGCTGGCTGGCGCAGACACAAGTAAGCGACGATCTGCGCCAGTCAGCAGATTGGCGCGACACGCCACCAGTCATCATATGCAGGACCCAGACGCCTACTTAGGCGAATCGGAATTATATGTATCGGCGACGGCCTTCCAGCTTCCGTCGGCCTGCTTGGTGTAGACCGTCACATACTTTCCCTTGCCCGTCATGGGCTTCTTGGTCTTCGGGTTGGTCATGGTCATGGTGTAGGTGCCCTGCGAATACACCATGTCACCACCCTTGGAGGCCATCGCCCGCGTGGACTGGGAAGTCCACGAAAAATTGGGATCAGCAAGATACGGCGCATCCGCCGCTTTGATGGCCGCCTTCCCACACAGTATCCCGGCCCCGGGGTATAGCCCGCAGCCATCTTCCGCAAAGTAGCTGGCCCACTTGTCGGCGTCCTTAGTAGCCATGTCCTTAACCCAGGCCGCCTCGACGTCCTTGACCGCTTGCAGATCGGCGGGACGCGTGTCAGGGGGTGGAGGGGGGGCATTCGAGCAACCGGCAGTCAGTGCAGCGACCGCCAGGCATACAATCAACGAAGTATTACGCAGCATGTTATTTCTCCTTTCGGAATGAAGTTCGAACCAGTATAGTCGAACTCTTGACCACTCACAAGCAGGCCCATAAGGGTGTTTCACAGCCCAGCCGTTCCATCTGCCTCGTGGCTCTAAGTAGCCGATCAACTGCCTTAGGGATGGAGCCCATTCCGGGGCTAGTAAAATCGGATTTCATCGAGGTCCAATGTGAGCTCCCCGGCTGGGCCTGTCACTGAGATTTCCAACATCCAAGGGCCGTCCGCCAGCCCGTACCCTGAAGGGTTCGCCAACCACGCGATAGGCACCCGCACGTTTTGCCACGCCTCGCCCGGAACAAAACTGATCTCGGGGATAGGAGAGGCGGCTGCTTTTGGGGGCTTTAATCCTACCTGGTAGATACGAGGTTCGCCGCGCGCTTCGAACTCGATGCCGCGCAGGTTTCGCGAGCCCACGGGTACCCTCACTTCATACCGTGCCGAGACATGACCCTGAGCGTCCCTGGGCCCGGGCGCCAAGTGTCCTTTCAGGCGCATAGCGTGCGGGGTTCCCTCGGCGCCCGGTGTCAGCAGGGAAGTCTCTGCCATGGAATGGCCCGACACGTCAGAATCTGTAGAGATTTGCCACCGGCTCAAAAGGTCTTCGGAAGCTTGAATGCCGTCGAAGTTTTCAATCAAGTTTGGCTTTTCCGCCTCCGGATTCATCGAGGCAGCGCCGGCTTGCCCCATCACACTATAAGAGCGGGCCCAAATGGCGGTGGGGTTGGCGCGCGTGTTCATCCACATGCCCATAACCAGGAAAGGCAGCACAAAAACGGCGGACCACAGTTTGGCCCTTGTGGATATCCTCTCCTCCTTTTCCCAGCGGAAGAGCTTCATGGCGAAGAGCAAGCCGAAAACCCCCGAGGTCACCAGGACCAGCATCTCCGGCCAGTGGTCCAGGAGCGATTCTGCCTGCGCCATGACGCCTTGAAACGCGCTGACGAGATAGGTGGACGGAAAAAACATCGCGAGCCGCTGGATCCATCGCGGGAGCATCGGCAAGGGGAATGTAACCCCGGAGAGAAACAACAACGTAATCCAGACAATGTTATTGTAAATCTGGGCTTCTTGCATGGTGTTCGCCACGCTCGCGATCGTGAGCCCGAAACCCGCAAACGCAAAGGTGCCGACCGTCACAAGAATCAGCAGCGTCAGCCACCCGATCTTCATCGGCATGTGGAAGAAAACCAGCGCGGTAAAAAGCAACAGGCTGATGGTGGGAAGCTGGAGCAGGTAATTCGCGAGCAAGTTGCTCATCAGGATGGTGCGCGGGCCGATGGGGGCCAGACGGTAACGCCGCAGGCTGCCACGTTCGCGCTGCATCACGGATTGCATGCCAAGTCCCCAGAACCCGCTGCCCATGATGTTCAGCGTAATGACGGGCCCAAATACGTAGGCAACCACATCCGGGTTGCCACGGGCGATCAGAACGGCATAAACGAACAAGAAAACCAGGGGGAAGATGAAGGTAAAGAACAGCGCCACCTTGGTGCGCATCACCAGCCGGATGGTCAGCAGCGCAATCCGGAGCGTGGGCATCGTCAGTTTTCCATCCTCCTTCCCGTCATTTCCACAAATACATCTTCGAGACTGGGCTGGGCGATGTGCAAGTCAACCAGGGCATTGTCGTCGGATTCCAAAAAGCGGACCAAGGCAGCAATGGTCAGGGCTGCCGGTTGCGCGTGGAGAAAATAGGCGCCATCCGCTTCGCGGCAGTCAATGACCCCTTCGATCAGCTTCATGCGGTCGAGACCGACCGGTTTCGCCAGGCGAACCTCAAGCCGCGTTCCATGGCCGGAGCGCGCAATCAACTCACGCGGAGTTCCGAGAGCCGCCAGTTGACCCCGGTCCATGATTGCCACCCGGTCGCAGAGCCTCTCGGCTTCTTCAATGTAATGAGTGGTCAATAATACGGTCCGTCCCTCAGCCCGAAAATGCTCGATGAGGGCGTAAATATCGCGGCGCAACTGTGGGTCGAGGCCCACCGTGGGTTCATCCAGCAGGACCAGCTCGGGATCATTCACCAGTGCCAGCGCGAGTGCCAAGCGCTGCTTTTGACCTCCGGAAAGATTCTCGAAGAATGTACGGCGCTTTTCCACCAGGCCGAACCGCTCCAGGAGCATGTGCACGGAGGCCGAGCGCTTATAAAAGCCCGCAAACAAGTGGAGGGCCTCATCCACACGCATTTTGTCTGGCAGCACAGTGGACTGAAGTTGCGCTCCAATCCGCTCCTTGAGCGCCATACTCGCTTGCGCAGGATCAAGCCCGCACACGGTGACCGACCCGCTGTCGGGTTGGCGCAGGCCTTCGATGATCTCGATGGTGGTGGTTTTTCCCGCCCCGTTGGGCCCCAAAAGGCCAAATACTTCGCCTTGAAGGATGTCGAAGCTGATGCCTTGCAGGGCTGCTAAATCACCATAATGCTTGTGCAGGTTCTGGACACTTACGAGGACCGAGTTCTCCTCAAGCGATGCCATGAGCAAGTTTAACCATGATACCGGACACGGATAGCCCTTACAATGTCAAACGCGTGTGCGACACAGAAGTGACGCTTCGGCAATTACGTCGTCTGGAGAGCATTCCCGAACGTATTAGGTACGCTAGGAAAAGGCCCGGAGGGCCGATAGAGTTTAGCCCAGGGCGCCAGCCCTGGGTCCGGAAG
>JBAVYG010000682.1:0-6364 GCA_049698675.1 Terriglobia bacterium | reverse complement strand
CCGACCACGCGGGCAACATCTGGAGTCCCGACCGCTATTACAGCGGCGGGCAACTGGCCGTTCATATTACTGCTAAGCCGGTCAGCCGAACTTCGGATCCCAGCCTTTACTCCGCTGAGCGGTACGGCCATTTCAGTTACGCGATTCCGGTCGCCCCGGGCAAATACAGAGTCACGCTACGATTTGCGGAGACTTATTGGGGTGTCGAGAACCGGATTCCCAGTTTGCCTGACCAGAATGGTTCGCTGGGGGGTGGAGCCGGGAGTCGGGTCTTCGATGTCTACTGCAACGGGGTGGCCCTGCTTCGCAACTTCGACATCTTCAACGCGGCGGGTGGGCCCTTCATCGCAGTGGAGAAGACGTTTGATAACCTCGAGCCCAATGCCGAAGGCAAGCTTATACTTGCTTTTGTTCCGGTGAAGGATTATGCGAGCGTGACTGCTTTGGAAGTCGTGAGTGAACCCCATTGAAGCCCGTCAAAGCCAATGTTCCCTTAGCATCCCACCCGCGCTTTGAACTCGCGCGCCCGGTCGCGCGCGACGGTCAAGTTCGTGTCTTTGCCGTCCCTCAGGCGAACATTCAAGCTTCCTCCGCGGAGCGATGTGACTTCCTTGATCCAGGCCACGTTCACCACCGTGCTGCGGTGGATGCGGATGAATTTCCTCGGATCCAGTTTCCTTTCCAACTCCGTGATCCGTTGTTCACCCCAGGCTCAGAAGCTGTGAAATAATCTCCGGATGAGCAAAAGCATTTCGTCCCGCGAGGCGGGACAAAGTCGTAGAAGGCGCAAAGAAAACAAGGCAGTTGTTCTTTGCGAGTCTTTGCGCCTTGCTCCCGCTTTGCGGGATGAGGTTGTTTATTTTTTCACAGCTTCTCAGCGAGCAGGTTGTGATGTTTATTGATTCTTTGTAAGGGAATCGTACTCTGCCACGTACTCCTGGAACAAAGAAGTGAAGAATGTAGAAGTGCAGAGGTGGTTACTCGGAGAAGGCGAGTGACCAATTCCCCTCACGGTCCTCTGAGTCATTCAGGGGGCCGGATGCAAATCGTCACACGAGGAAGCGGGAGCGGATACTTTGCTGCACGGTGGGGCTGCGACGCATAAGCCATTCCCCAACCTCAGCAGAGGCTTCAAGAAGCATGTTGAAAACAGCCCCTGCAAACCGGAGGCAGGCGGCGAGAACCTTCACACCCAGCCAGACCACCAAATGCTGCACCGACCTTGCGGGGTCTCGAAGTTCGAAACTGAGGCGGTATTGTGGCCTGTCCGTGCGATACCTCATCAGGACCATCCCCGCATAAATGGCTCCGGCTGCAACAGCCACCAACTTCAACAAGTGGCCAAACACGATGCTCAAATACGTAACCATTTTCTCGTTTACCCTTCCCTTTCTTCAAGACCACTTACACTAAGTTAGATTCGCGTTGGCCGAAAAGGGTTCATTATCTTATCGAACAATAGTTGGTTGTTTTTCATATGGTTAGATCCACCTCAGGCCGAATCCGCAGGGATGCTCCGAGCCGCGCCGTTGAACCCGCGCAAGACCGGGATGGCTCGGGGCGTTGTTTGCCTTGTGTGTCCCATTCTGGCGGACGGCGCTGTCAGTCATTGGGGCGCTGTGTACTACAGCACGGCATCTCCCAAGCTGCCGCGCCCGAACACCGTCGCCGGTGTGTTCGAGTTTGAAGCCGATGCCGACGGAAATGCTATCGCGAAGGTGTGGGAGTGGAAATAGCTGGAACACTGCGCTCAGGCCCTGCTGATTTCATTCAGAAGCTGCCGCAGCCGCGCTATGGGGATTTGTGCCTGGCCGAAGCGGAGCAGGTTGTAGAGGCGAGTGAATTCATAGACGCCTGATCCGAGACGCGTCCCCAACAACGATTGAGCGAACTCCCAGGGTGTTAGCGCGGCAGGCTTTCGATAGCCTTTCTTGCGCAGGGTCTTCAGCAGCCTTTGATAAGTCATGGTGGCTTGGCGCGGGCTCAGTGCGAGCTCCCGGCGTCCAAACTTCCACACCCAGAAAAACCGGATTTCGGCCAGCGAACCGCCCTTTTCGCCAGCCACCAAGGCTGCCAGGATGAGCACCATTAATAAGAGCATGAAAAGCTTGTGCGACATCAGCCACGCTTCGACGAGGTAGGCCGCCCGCACCCCCTGATGTCTAAGCTTGTCGGTGCGGTCCCGGAATTCCTGCTGGAAATTCCTGGAGGTTTGTTCCACCTGCCGCGCCAGCCGGACTTGATGGCTGAAATCGTAGTTGACAATCCACTCGCTCCAGAAAAGGTTCAAAGCATCGAGGTAATCGTCCCATGCTCCGGCGCGGATGGGATTGGGGTCCGCAGGGGTGGGATCAAACGCAATCCAGCCGTAATTCGGAAAATACACTTCCACCCAGCTATGAGCATCACGAGCGCGGACCACAAAATCCTTGCCGATACGGTTATAAGAACCCGTCTGAAAGCCATTCACCAGCCGCGAGGGGATGTTGAGCGTTCGAAGCATCACGGCCATCGAGGCGGCAAAGTATTCGCAGTATCCTGATTTGGATTTGAACAAGAAACTGACGAGGGGGTCATCGGGCTCAATGGCTGACGGGTCGAGCGTGTAGCGGAAATTGTCTCGCAGGTAATTCTCAATCGCGGTGGCGCGGTCGTAATTGTTCGTGGCAGTCGATGCGACGCTCCGGGCAAGCTCCGTAATCCTCGGGTTCAGATTGGGGAGCCGGAGATACACCAGGAGGACATCATCGGGGTATTTCGTGGAGGCGCGCTGCAACTCCCGGGCCGAAGGAAGCCCTGTCTCCGAAACCACATCGTAAGCCAGAGGCGAGTAGGCATATTGAGGGCTATGCAGGGAGCCCGTCTCATCGACATTCACCAAGTGAAACCGGCCCATAACCTCCTGGGGGGTGGGGGCGGCGAAAAGCACGTCGGTGGAGAGGGCCGAGCGCAGTACATGGTAGCGGAGCAGTCGCCGGGAACGGCTCTGCCAGCCCTCGAGCTGGGGCAGAACAAAGCGTTGTTCGGCGGCCGGCGTAATGGGTATTTGCTCCGTGTTGTCGTTAAACCAGTGGGTGCCGTCAAAACTGGTCAAACCCACACCCCGCCATTTCACACCCTGGAGTTGCCTGGGATCTCCTTCCAAGGTGACGCGCATGACAACCATAGGGGAACGCAGGATCTTCCGGATGTCTCCCATGTTAACGGAGTCCGAGAAGCCGGTGATGTTCTGCGCCTGGGAGGAGAGCGCGGTCAAGTAGCCTGTCCGGTATCGCGGGATGACGAAAAAGAGAACCGTTGCCAAGAGAAAAATGCCGGCAGCTAAACCTACGGCCGCCCTCATCAGCGCCCCTTCGACGGCTGTCCGGTTCTGTCGAGGTTTTCGGAAAGGGCCTTCCGGCGCACGGGACGCCGACTCCATTCCTTGCTTGATTTCGTAGCTGATGAAGGTCGAGATGGCGAAGATGACGTACAGGGTGAAGAAGATCAAATAAGTGGTGCTGACCGTCAGGATAGCGCTTGCCAGCATCATCATGAAAGATAGGGCAGCGAGGTAACCGTAGTCGCGATAGGTTCGTGCCGAGAAGATTTTGACGACGGTGGTGAACAGAATAAGGTGAACGGTCGCGGCCAGCATCCTGTCCAAAGCGCTCAGGCCCGGCGCGAAGATCAAGAAGTCGAGGGCGTAAAAGAAGATGTAAAAGATGGAAATCCGCGTGACCGTGCGCGGAGAGAGGGAATAGTCTGCCTCGCGAGAGTAGCTCCAGAGCTTCACGGCCAGCGCGCTGGAAACCACCACGATCGAGAGCGTGTCCAACTTGCCCGTCATGGTGAGGGTGATGAATCCCGTAGCCAGGGTCAGCAGCAGCGAAATCTCAAAGTAACGCTGCACGCTAATGTTGGATTGAAGCCTTACGAGCGTGGCGGGATCGAGTTGTGCTGTTTTTGCCATCAAAACACCTGTTGCGCGATTTTGCGAGCCAGTTGCGAAATGGCGGCCTGCCGCAGGCTCGAAACAGGAAACCATTGAAACAGGTCTTTACGGGGAGGGCACGAAATCTCCGCCGGGTAAGCATGGACACGAATAGAGCGGTAAGTAATGCCGTGACGGAGCTCGGCGATGGAGTCCTGCATGGCGACGGAAGCGCTCCCGCCAGCCGCGAGCTTATTGCGTAAGCTCGCCAGCGCCTCGGGGCGGGAGCGGCCGAAGGCGGAGGGGAAATTCCATAGGTCATCTAACAGGCCGTCATCAAGGCCGCGCACCATGGCCACCCGGGGTCCGCGCCGGAGAATAGCAGCGGCAAGGTAATGGGATTCCGCCGCGCGCCTGGGACGCGGCTGGGGGTAGAGTTGGGGCTGGCCGGATTTGTATCCCCGGCACCAGCTTCGCACTGGGCAGGCGGTACATTGGGGAACGCGAGGCAGGCAAAGGGTCTGCCCCAGCTCCATTAACGACTGGTTGAAGTCGCCGGAGCTTCGAGGCGCAAGCAGAACTTCGAGTTGGGCTTCTGCCGCGCGCCGGAAGCCCAACTGGTGAAGATTACCCTCCAGAGCCGCCAGGCGCGAGAGGACTCTGGCAACATTTCCGTCCAGCAGGGTGTAAGGCTGCTCGAAGGCAATGCTCAGAACGGCCCGCGCGGTGTAATCCCCAATTCCAGGCAGCGAACGAATCTGCTCGTACTGCTGGGGGAACGCCCCGGCAAAGCGGCGAACCAGTTCCTTGGCGGCCTGGTGCAGGTGACGGGCGCGGCGATAGTAGCCAAGTCCTGACCATAGCTCGAGGACTCGCTCGAGCGGGGCGCGCGCCAGGTCGGCTAATGTGGGAAACGCCGCGAGAAAGCGTTGGTAGTACGGGATCACCGTCGCCACCTGGGTCTGCTGAAGCATTACCTCAGAAACCCAGACGGTATACGGATCACCACTCTTCCGCCACGGGAGGGGACGCGCGTTTCGACGAAACCACTCCAGCAGCGCACTTCGAATCGCATCTCTGTCCTGGCCCGAGAACTTCATGCGCTTGATGCTATCGTTATCTACGTTCCGATTGAGCCGAGCTTTCCTGCCGGGCGCAGACAAAACGCTCATTCGAGAACGAAGTCCGCCGTGCGTATGGAGCTCGCCCCACCCGCGGAATTCCGGGCCCTTACCTCCAGGCGGTATTCTCCTGCCTGAAGGCTGCCCGTGGGAATCTCCCGTGCCAGGGGGATCAGCGGATTCCCCAAGCGCGCGAGCGCGTTCACAAGTATGGTGTTCGAGGAATACACTTGCTGGTTGGTCTTGCGATTGACGATATCGAAGAGCACCCCCACACGGGGTGCAAAACTCGATTGCATCAGGGGTTCAAAAACCTCGACGTAGAACGAGACCTTGTCGCCCCGCTGGAAATGATTGCCCGGCTGGATGAATACTTCCATGCCCTGGAAGAGCAGCGGACTTTGATCCTCAAGGAGTTGTGAATCCAAGCTGGCAACGAGCTGGTCCACGGGACGAAAAGCGTTGCTGAGGGCGGGTCCGCCCAGCTCGAGGTGTTGGCCATCAAAGGGGGCAATGCTCAAGGCTGCTTCGTACTTTCCAAATTTCTCCCCGCCGGTGCTTAGAACCAGTTTCAGCGTGTATTTTCCCGGTGCAACATTGAAGGTGTGCTGATAATTGAAAGGTCCCTTGGAAAACTCCTTCAGGTCTTTCTTTTCCATGTCCAGCTTCACCGTATCGCTGAATCGAGCGGCCACCGATCCGTCCTCCCGGTAGGCAATGCCCAGCACTTGCACATCGGAATGAAACCCCTTCTTCTGTTTTTCGAAGTCGATCGCCGAACCCGGGACCTGAAGCGAAATGTTCACGCGCGCCACGCCCGGCGAACTGTAGAAATAAGGCGTACTAAGTGAAACAGGGACTTGTCCGGGCTGAGAACTTGCCGCCAGCGCTTCCAGGGTTTTCCCCTCGAGTTTTCCGGCCAGCAGGTCGGGAGACTTCAAGTCGTAGTAACCATTACGGTGGCGGAGTTGCACTCCCGCGCGGGTCACCTTCACTGTGATCTTGTGGTAACTCCCGTCGTGCGCTGGGCTGGGTGGGACATAACCCAGCATGTAGTACTCGTCCAATTCGTTGGCGATCTTATTCAAGCCGGCAAGGAAATCGTTGGTATTGAAAATGGTAAAGCCGCCTGTCCCTCGAGCCAACGCGTCGAGAACCTGCTGGTTGGCGGAAACGCTTTGATCAATCAGGGCCTGGAGGCGGTTCTGCGGGCAATTAGGATTCGATTGGGCAACCATCGGGTTGTTGCACTGAGCAGTGGCGCCGGGATAATTCGCGTAAGAACCTCCCGAGCCACCGCGATTACCGGATCCGCCAGTGCCTCCTCCGC
>JBAVYG010000681.1:0-5297 GCA_049698675.1 Terriglobia bacterium | reverse complement strand
TCCTCGCTTCGCTCGGAATGACAGGCGAGGGAGGCCTAGCCCTCGAAATTTGGACGTCAAGGGGGACGATTGTTAAGGATACGGTTGGCCCGAACAGGAGCCAAGAAGAAGGCCAGTTACAGAATTGTGGTCATTGATGGCGAGAAGGCGCGCGATGGGCGCTTCCTGGAGATACTTGGTCACTACAATCCGCGGCGGCATCCTCCGGAGGTGGTCTTTGATAAAGAACGCGCACACTATTGGATGAGCCGGGGCGCCCAGCCTTCCGAGACGATTCAGAGCCTGCTTAAGAAGGCGCCGGAAGTCCCGAGCCAGAGCTGATGACACTCGGGCGGTTGCCGTGTTCAGGCCGGTGCGAGTTGCAATCATTTGTTCTAACACACCCTTTCCATTTCGGGATTCAAGTAGGAGCTGCGTACTAGGGAGGGCCACATGAAGGAACTGATCGAAGCAATCGCAAAGGCGCTGGTCGACAATCCTGACCAGGTGTCGGTGCGGGCCGTAGAGGGCGAGCAGGTGACGGTGTTGGAACTTCGCGTGCACCCTTCAGACCTGGGGAAGGTCATCGGCAAGCAAGGCCGAACGGCACGCTCCATCCGCACGATTCTCAATGCCGCGGGGATGAAGCTGAAGAAGCGGTACACCCTGGAGATTCTCGAGTAGGAGGTCCCTCGGAGTCGCGCCCGGAGCGCGGGCCTCTCGCCAGCATCTAGCAGTGGGCAGGATGCCCGCACCGCAGCGGGCGAGAGGCCCGCGCTCCGGAAGGCGCGTAAGGGATTGGGCAAACTTGGCCGAGGACGTGCCAGATCGCTTCCTTGCCGTCGCTTGCCTCATTCGTCCCCAGGGGCGCCGGGGAGAAGTCCTGGCTGAACTGCTGACGGATTCTTCCTCACGCCTCCAAGGACTCCGGCAGGTGTTCCTGGAGAATCCTGGAAAGGCTCCTCACCCCATCAAGGTAGAGAATGTCTGGTCCCACAAGGGCCGGGTGGTGATCAAGTTTTCGGGTGTCGATTCCATCGATAGCGCTTCTGGCTTGAGAGGCCGGCATGTGCTGATTCCGGCGGAAGAGAGAATGCCACTTCCTCCGAATCACTATTACCTCTGGGAACTCCAAGGGTGCCGGGTCGTTATGGAACGCGGGGGAAGGCGAGTGGAGGTGGGCACGGTAACGGATATCGAGCCCACGGGCGGCGTTGATGTTCTTCACGTGGCGACAGCGCGCGGGGAAGTTCTGATTCCCCTGGCCCAGGCCATCTGCACGAAGATCGACACGGAAGCGAGGACGATCTTCATTGACCCGCCCGAGGACTTGTTGGATTTGAATGCATGAGCGTAGCGCGGGCGTCTCGCCCGCATGAAGCAGCGGTCAGGCTTCCTATGCCCCAGCAGGCGAGACGCCCGCGCTACTGGAGCCGCATGACGTTTGATGTTATCACCATCTTTCCGGACTTCTTCAACAGCGTGCTGGAGCACGGCGTGCTCAAGCGCGCAATCGCCGGCGGCCAGGCCAGCATCCGGTTGCACGACTTGCGCGACTTCACCGAGGACCGCCACCGAACCGTGGACGACCGGCCCTTCGGGGGCGGGCCCGGAATGGTTTTCAAGCCCGACCCGGTTTTCAAAGCCGTCGCCGCGCTGCAAGCTGGAATGCCGGGCCGGCGCCTCCCCGTGATCCTGCTTTCGCCGCAGGGAAGGCTCTTTACCCAAGCGGTGGCCGAGGAGTTGATGCGGCAGGATCGCCTCGTGCTGATTTGTGGCAGGTACGAGGGGGTGGACGAACGTATCGCGGAGCACGTGGCCACCGACGAGATCTCGATTGGGGACTACGTGCTGAGTGGTGGGGAACTTCCTGCCGCGTTGATTATGGAATCCGTGGTCCGCCTCCTGCCAGGGGTTCTGGGCAACGAAGAATCCGCGCCCCAGGATTCCTTCACGACCAGGCAGGCAGGCTCCCGCGAATTCCGACACGGCCTGCTCGATTTTCCCCATTACACACGGCCCGCAGAGTTCCAGGGTTGGAAAGTCCCGGAAGTCCTGCTTTCGGGGAATCACGAGGAGATTCGCCGCTGGCGCCGCCAGCGAGCGCTCGAGAAAACATGGCGAAGGCGGCCCGATTTGCTGGCCGGCTTTCCATTGAGCGAAGAATACCGGCAATGGCTGGATACCCTCCAGCGTGAGGGGTGCGAACCGGTCGCTATTTCAAGTTTGGGAGAACAGAAATTATGAACGCGCTCGAAAAGGTTGAACAACTGCAAATGAAGAAAGACTTGCCCTCGTTCCGGCCCGGAGACACCGTGCGTGTGCACGTCAAAATCAAAGAAGGCGACAAGGAACGAATTCAGGTCTTCGAAGGCACAGTCATCGGCCAACGGCGAGCCCGGAATCACTCCACCTTCACGGTTCGCAAGACCTCCTTCGGCCAGGGAGTGGAACGCATCTTCCCCTTGCACTCACCCATTATCGATAAGATCGAAGTGGTTCGATCCGGCCGGGTGCGCCGCGCCAAGCTCTTCTACCTGCGCAAGCTGCGGGGCAAGGCAGCGCGACTACGCGAGGTCCGAACAGAACAGGAAGCCTGAACAGCGGTTGTGGCTCACACCATGCCGGCCTTGCGAAACTCCGGTGAATGCAAGTGTACGCGGAAGCTGGAGGAGCAGGCCCGCCGCGCGGGGTGGCGTCTGGTTGCGGGATGCGACGAAGTGGGACGAGGGGCGCTCCTCGGCCCCCTCTATGCCGCCGCCGTCATTCTCGATCCCGCCAAACGCATCCCGGGCGTGGATGACTCGAAAAAACTCACTCCCCCTGAGCGCGAATCGCTTGCCTTACAAATCACTGAAAAAGCCCTTGCTTTCCAGGTTGTCTCCCTTTCGGCGGCTGAGGTTGATGCCCTGAACGTGTACGAGGCATCGAGGCAGGGGATGATCCGCGCGGTGCTGGCCCTCGACCCGGCGCCCGAATTCATCCTTACAGACGCCATGCCTCTCGAGGGTTCTCATAAGGCCACCGGGTTTGTGATTCCTCACCGCGCGGTGGTCCACGGCGACGCGCTCTCGGTCTCCATTGCCGCTGCCTCCATCCTGGCCAAAGTGGCCCGCGATGCGCATCTCCGAGCCCTTGATCGCTTGTACCCACAGTATGGCCTGGCAAGGAATAAGGGTTATGGGACGCGAGAACACCTTGAAGCTCTCGCCGTCTACGGTCCTTGTACCGAGCACCGGAGAACCTATCAGCCTGTGAAGGATTTCCTGCTTCCGCTTTTCCCGTTTCCGGAAGCGCCGTAGCTTGCCTCACCTCTGGAGTGCGGCAGCTTGCCGCCGCTTTCTGGCGCTCGGCGGCCCAGCTTGCTGGCCGCTGGAGTCTGGCCATTGGTTAGCCGCAAACACGGGGGCTACCCAAGGGCGGATGTCATTCCGAGCGCAGCGAGGAATCTCGCTCTGCCGAGTCGAGGAGTCGAGAGTCCAAGGTCAAGGAGTGGGTCAATTTGAAATGCGGTAAGTGGATGGCGGCTGGATGGGTTGGTCGGCCTGCTGGCGGATAGTGCGATCTGGGGTAGCGTGAGCATGTCCCACCAAGACTGGGTGGCGTTTGCAAAGATCATTGTTTTCGCGCCAGCGCTGTTCCTGGCCACATTGTACTATCTTGAGTACAAAGGCTCGTTGGAGAACGCACATGCCGCCATCTGGAAGAAACCAAAACCCTGGCAGTTAGTTACGCTTTGCGCTCTATGGGGTCTCATAATCGTGGGCTTGGTCCTGCTGCTTTGTATTCACGATTCAAGCTGACCCAATTCCAAAGGTCAAGTAGTGTTGACTTCTCGACCTTTGACTCTCGACTTCTCGACTCGTACACAGAGCGAGATTCCTCGCTGCGCTCGGAATGACAATGGGAGGGCTGACACTCGCATGGCATCGTTACTCATTAAAGGTGGTCACGTAATATCACCCGAAGACCCATGGGACGGCGAGCTGGACGTGCTCGTCGAAGATGGCGTGATTCGCCGCATCGCACCCCAAATCAGCGAGGCGGCTGACGAGCTGGTGGAGGCAGCCGGCAAAGTCGTCTCACCGGGCTTCATCGACATCCACGTTCACTTGCGCGAGCCCGGCGGTGAAATCTCCGAGACGCTGGAGACGGGATTGGCAGCCGCGGTGGCTGGAGGCTTTACCACCGTCTGTCCCATGCCCAACACCAAACCGGTTATGGACCGCCCGGAGCTGGTGCGCGCCATGCTCGACAAAGCGCAGCGAATCGGCTTGGCCCGCGTGCTTCCCATCGCCGCAGTTTCAATGGGAGGCCAGGGGGAATCGCTTACCGATTTTCGGGCGCTGGCGGCGGCCGGTGCGGTGGCCTTTTCCGACGATGGACGGCCGGTGAAGAATGCCGGCTTATTGAGGCGCGCTTTGGAAGTGGCGCGTGAGGTCAATGCCCCTTTGATGGACCACTGCGAAGACCCCAGCTTGAGCGCCTCCGGGGTGATCAACGAAGGCCCGGTCTCAAAGCAGCTTAAGGTCAGGGGCATTCCCGGCGCCTCGGAAGACGTTTGCGTGGCCCGCGATCTGATCGTCGCGGAGTCTGTCGGCGCGCGCCTGCACGTGTGTCACGTGTCCACCGCGCGTTCCATCGAACTGGTACGCCTGGGCAAACGCCGTGGCATCCGCGTGACTTGTGAGGCGACGCCGCACCATTTCTCGCTCACCGACCAGGCCGTCGTGGAACATGGCACGAATGCCAAAGTGAATCCTCCGCTGCGCAGCGCCCAGGATGTTGAAGCCATTGTGGCAGGGCTTATGGATGGAACGGTTGACGCCATCGCCAGCGACCACGCTCCTCACGCCGCTGAACTCAAAGCCAAGCCTCTGGGCAGCGACGCCCCCTTCGGCGTCATCGGTCTGGAGACGGCGCTGGGTCTGGCGCTTACCCAATTGGTCCACACCGGCAAGATCTCGATGTGGCATCTCGTCTCCTTGATGAGCACCAACCCGGCGCGTATCGTCAACCAGCCCTATGGTCGCCTTAACGTGGGCGGGCCAGCCGACATCACCATCTTCGACCCCGAGCTCGAGTGGACCTACCACGCCGCCGCAGGCCGCTCCAAAAGCCGCAATTCGCCCTTCGAGGGGTGGAAGTTTAAGGGTGCTGTCGTTGCGACTGTCGTCGGTGGAAAGATCGTTTATCGCCGCACCTAGCCCGCATTTCTCGCCGCGGGTCTGGAAGGGCGGGGCTTCACAGGCTGCGGAAAAACCCCTCCAAGCTGTCATTCCGAGCGGAGCGAGGAATCTCGCTCTGAGTATTTTCAA
>JBAVYG010000680.1:0-20458 GCA_049698675.1 Terriglobia bacterium | reverse complement strand
TTCCAACCCTTAGCAGGCTGCGGAAAAACCCTTCCAAGCTGTCATTCCGAGCGGAGCGAGGAATCTCGCTCTGAGTGTTTTCAAGACAATGCGAGATTCCTCGTCGCCTGCGGCTCCTCGGAATGGCACGCCAAACGAGTTTTTCCGCAGCCTGTTAGTCCCCCTTGAGCTCCGATCAACCTCCGTCCAAAGCGAGATTCCTCTCCCGCGCCTGCGGGATCGGAATGACATACCCACCAAGATCGCGCCTGAGAGGAGGCTCGGTTTACCCTCATCAAACTGCTTGCCTGTGCCGATAAATCAAGTGTGAAGGCCGTAGGTAGTTGATGGTAGGTGAGTGCGGAAAGGCAGGTTCCAGGTGCTACGTGTCAGGTGCTGGGGACTTGGGGCTGGGCGCTGGGGTATTTGTGAATTCTGAATTATGAACTGGCCGCTCAGGATGACACTCGTTTCCTTGGACAGGGCGCTCGCCGCGTCCGGCGCGACCTTGGGAAGGGCTCTTTAAACATCCGGTACGAACTGCAAGGGAGGACTCAGTGCTGTACGTAGTCCTAATCCTGCTTATCATCTTTCTCATTCAATTCCTGGTGGTCCTGGCTGCGCTCATGTTTGCGATCTTTCTGACACGCCCTGAAGTTCCCTTGTCAGGGGACAGCTCACTGAAAGCGACTACTACTGAAGGTCGTCATCATTTCTTCCTTTCCCTACGGAAGTGGATTACCTCCGCCATGGGGAAGAGAGCTTCGAGGTCACCAAGAAAGCCCACGAAATAGGTTCTGAATTTAGAATTCTGAATTCTGAATTGCCTGCTGCCTATCTTCTGTGTGGTGGGGGCCAGAGTCTTCTCCTTACTGACCATTTACCACCGACTACATACCTTTCTCAGGAGGTACGTGGGGGCAATCCACAGTCCAGATCTGAATCCCACAATTGTCCTACCCTCTCGCAACCGCTCTTCAATGATCCAATGACTCAATGACTCAATGTTCAGGCGCCCAGATTCTCGTACCACTTCACGTTTGCCGTCGAAGCGCCGACGGCCACAACACCCGCGTGGCCGTCGCCCTTGAGGTCGGCGACGACCACTCCTGACGCCGCCATCTGAGTATCCAGCGTCTGGCGCTCCCACCTCAGGCCGGAGGCGTCTGACGCGTAGTACACATAGAGGCTGGTCCCTGGACCGCGAAACCCCGCCACGATTTCATCATTGCCATCGCCATCGAGGTCGGCGCACACGAGCGCGTGGCCGTCGCGCAAACTGTCGTCAATCGGATGGCGATTCCACAAATCGCCCGGTTTGCCTTGCGTATAAACAACCACGTGCTCGCCATGCCAGGGCTCGATGGTGGCGAGGAAACGCCGCCCCTCCAGCTTGCCGACGCCAATTTCGCTCGACCCGCGATGGGGGCGTGAAACCTGGTCGCCCGCAGCGAGGTGGGTCTTCGTCCAAAGGAGGTCGGGGCCCATCCCGGTAGAGCGGAAAAGGTGGACGCCTTCAAAGCTGGCAGTCAGGATTTCATCGCGGCCGTCGTTGTCCCAGTCAATGATGTGGACGCCGTGGACGACCGTCAGAGAGTCATCAATCAGGTGGGAAAGCCACTCACCCTTGCCGGCGTCAGTGGCAGATACGTGCCCGCGCAAGAGCGGCTCCGGAGGTTCGAACCAAGTGAGCGGCGCAGCGACTTTGTAGTCCGGCTCCTTCGCGCCATAACCCAACAAGGGAACATCCACCAACCCCAGGCGGCCGCTCGCATCCAGGTTCGCCCAGCGCAATCGGTGCGAGCTAGGCATCCGGCCGAGCAAGCGCAGCGACCATTCGGAGTCTAACGAATTCCCCGGCTCCGCCCACCAAAGACTTCCGCCATAGGTGCTGTCATTAAGTGCAAAGTCGCTGGCCAGCGCCAAGCCGCGCTGCGGATAGCCATTGCGAAACAACGGCGCCAGGCTGATGTTCTGATGGGTTGCCGTGGTGATGGGCCGAGCCTTCCAGGAAGGATTCTCATACCATTCCACAATGCTCTCCACGGAGCTTAACGCCAGGATGTCAGGCTTGCCATCGCCGTTGACATCGGCAACCGCCACCTGGTAGCCGTTCGGAATCTTTGCAATGGTGTGTGCTTGCCAACGGACCATAGCTCTTTTCCTCTCGGGAGCCTTCGCCCCACTTGCTGCATCAAGGGTTGCCAAGCCCGCATAAGCGGTGCAAACGCCTATGGCTTTTTTCAGGAAATCCCTTCGACAGCAAGTACGACCGCAAGCGGCGGCCCATCTTTGGCTCGGATCCAAATGGGTAGATCTCATTAAGCAACCGCTCTATTCGAGAATGCCGCAAACCCGCGCACCTCGAGTCAAGTGTCATTCCGAGCGCCGCGAGGAATCTCGCTCTGATTCTTCGCTTCTGCTCGGCGTGGCCGCGTCGGACCAAAGCGAGATTCCTCGCTGCGCTCGGAATGACAGCTCGGAATGACAGGTGCCAATTTTAACTCAGACTAGCGTATAATTTAACGCTCGGGGAGATAAGGATTGTTGCACCGCCGCTAAAGATTATGCCTCCACGCACCATGTACGAAAAGATCTGGGAAGCCCACTTGGTGGCTGAAGAGGCCGGGCAACCCCCGCTCATTTATATCGACCGCCATCTCGTCCACGAAGTAACATCCCCGCAAGCTTTCTCCGGCCTGAAAGCGGCGGGACGGAAGGTGCGGCGACCGGACCTTACCTTTGCGGTCATGGACCACTCCGTGCCCACCAAGGACCGGCACTTTCCGTTGCTGGATACGGTGGCGGCCGCGCAGTTTGAGGCCCTGGAGCGCAACTGCCGCGAGACGGACATCATGCTCTTCAACATGCAGAATCCCAACCAGGGGATCGTGCATGTGATGGGACCGGAACTCGGCATCACTCAGCCGGGCCAGACCATCGTTTGCGGTGACAGTCACACGGCGACCCATGGCGCCCTCGGCGCGCTGGCCTTCGGCATCGGCACCAGCGAAATTGAGCACGTCCTGGCCACTCAATGCCTCCCACAATTCAAATCAAAGACCATGGTGGTCCGGGTCAACGGAAGCCTTATCCCGGGCGTGACCGCAAAGGACATCATCCTCGCCGTCATTGGCAAGATTGGCATCGCGGGAGGGACCGGACACGCCATCGAATACGCCGGAGAGGCAATCCGCGCCCTGTCCATGGATGGTCGGATGACGGTCTGCAACATGACCATTGAGGGCGGGGCACGGACAGGAATGGTAGCACCGGACGACACCACGTTCGCGTACCTGGAAGGGCGTCCCTTCGTTCCCCGTGGCCAGGATTTTCAAATCGCCGTCGACTGTTGGAAGTCTTTGCCCTCGGACCCCGGTGCGGCTTTCGACCGGGTGCTTGAATTGGACGCGGCCGCGATCGCGCCCCAGGTTACTTGGGGCACAAATCCAGGAATGGTCGCGGACGTTACGGGAAAGGTGCCCGATCCGAGCAGTTTTTCGGACCCTGTGGACCGCAAAGCCGCCGAGCGCGCCCTCGAGTATATGGGCCTCCAGCCGGGAACACGCATCGTCGATATCCCGCTTGATTACGTGTTCATCGGCTCGTGCACCAACTCCCGCATCGAAGACCTACGCCTAGCAGCGCGTGTTGCGGCGGGCAGGAAGGTATCGAAGGCACTGAAAAGCGCGCTGGTCGTTCCTGGCTCCAGGCGTGTGAAAGCTCAGGCGGAAAGGGAAGGCTTGGATGAAATTTTCCGCGAGGCGGGATTCGAGTGGCGTGACGCCGGGTGCAGCATGTGCATCGGGATGAATGCCGACGTGCTCCCCAGCGGCGAGCGCAGCGCCAGCACTTCGAACAGAAACTTCGAAGGACGCCAGGGCAAGGGCGGCCGCACTCACCTGGTCAGCCCCATGATGGCCGCTGCCGCCGCCATCACTGGCCACTTTGTGGATATTCGGAAATGGAAGGTGGGATAGCGCGGGACCCAGGATTTGCGCGCTGTCTGTTGTCCGTTGCCCCGCCACGGCGGGTCCGTTGTTAGGGCCCCCCTTTGGCAGCTTATGGACAGGCGACGAGCAACTGATGACGGACGGACCATAGACAACGGACCAGGAAAATGCAACCTTTCATCAAACATACAGGATTTGTAGCCCCTCTCGATCGGGTCAATGTTGACACGGACCAGATGGTCCCCAAGCAGTTTCTGAAGTGGCTCACGCGCGAAGGTTTTGGCCGCGTGCTCTTTTACGACTGGCGCTACCGGGATGGCGAAAAGCCCAATCCGGACTTCGTGCTGAACTCTCCCCGTTACAAGGGCGCATCAATTCTGCTGGCGCGCGCCAATTTCGGCTGTGGCTCCAGCCGCGAGCATGTTCCCTGGGCCCTTCTCGATTACGGCTTCCATGTCGTCATCGCGCCCAGCTACGCCGACATCTTCTATAACAATTGCTTCAAGAATGGCGTGCTCCTGGTCACACTGCCCGACGCCGAAGTGAATGAATTGTTCCAGCGGACCGAAAACAATGAGGGATACCGGCTGACCGTTGACCTCGAAAATCAGACCCTTACAGATGAATTTGGCCTCAAATTCTCCTTCCAAATCGATCCCTTCCGACGCGAATGCCTGCTGAAAGGCCTTGACGACGTTGGCCTGACTCTGCGCCTTGCGGACCGAATCGCGGCCTTCGAGGAAGGTCACCATCCGTCCGCCACCATGTACGAACCCGTGGATCCGACCCTTGCCAAACGGGCGCCATAATCTCCTTCTTTCGAGATGGGTTATGCCTGCCGACAGACCGCTGACCCGCGGGCAATGGACGCGACCAGCGCGTTAAGCGGTTTGTTAGACGTCCCTCTTTATCCCCATCGGTTCCGTCGGCAACTGTGCTCCATGCCAGCATGCGACCACCCAAATGGTCCTGTCTTCACGACGGTAAAAAAAACGATAGGGCGGAACAATCACCTCGCGAAAGGGAAGATCCGGAAACTCTGGAATAAGTCGACCGGACTCCGGATATCGCGTGAGGCGTCGGAGTGTGCGCTCAGCTCTCTTCCGGAACTTGATGGCTGCCTGCGGATTGTCCTGCTGAATATAGGACACCGCCTGGAGAAACTGGATTCGTCCGGAGGGTGTGAACCGGACTTTCACTTTGGGCCACCGGCAAAAAGAGCGTCTGCCTCAGCGAGGACCTCATCCAGATCAAATCCCCTGCCCGCCCTGATTTCTTGTTCGCCCCGTGCCAGGAGATGCAGAAGTTGGCGCTCGTGTTCACTGCGCTCGTAGGCTTCCATGCTCAGAAGAACCGCCGCGGCCCTTCCCCGTTGCGTAATGACGACAGGTTGCCTCGATGACTTGAGGTGCTTCAAGGCGGCGGCTGCGTCTTGTCGAAGGTCGGTAACAGGAATGATGTCGGGCAGCTTTGCCATAGATGTAACCTCCAGACGTACGCTTAACGATATCTCCAATGTTCCCTCGCTGTCAACGGATCGGCCCTTCTGGTAGTGGGGGAGTTCGATGTAGAGGCGGGGGAACCTGTCCAGATTTAGTCGGGACGCCGCCATCTTCCGTGGCGAGGTGCCGTCCCGATCTGATCGGGAGTTCTCATTGAGGCGGCCCCGAAGCGCGTGCAGCCGTGAGCAAGTTCGTGGGCGAGGACAACCACCGTCAAGGCTTCGACTCGAACGCTAAAGAGCAGGTCAGGCCGCCTACCCGCAATCTCGTGGCGAACTGGGACCAGTCGTTCGTGGAGGGAACTTCACCTGAGTTCTGTAACCCGGCTACAACGACAAGCGTGGTGTCCTTCATTTTCCTGAAATCGCCGATTCTGATTAGTGCAGCAGCGAGCTGGACCACGTACCAAGATAGTACGGCCACAATACAAACGCGAGCACACCCTTCCAAAAAGTCAGGTGTAGAAACCCGATGGTGAAGAGCCATGCCCAGATCCACAGGACCCCCATAAAACTGTTCTGTTCGATTTTTATTTTTTCCATGTACACAAGTATACACCCACTCTAGACTAGCGGGGAGTTAGCGCAGACGGCGCACTTAGGGGCTGTCACGAAATAACTGTTGCATCGCTTGCTGCTTGACCCCCTCGTACTCGAAATGGGCCTCCCATGCCTGCGTCTCACTTCCGGGACTTGGCGCCGGCGCTACGTAGGTCGGCAAGGAACGCGCCGGCATCATGGGTCTTCCCGTGACCATACTGTTCCTGACTTCTTCGAATCTGTTTTTTGAGTCCGGGGTCCCGCAGGTCCAGCGTCAACCGAACAGCCTCCGTTATGCATCCCGCCCGCGCAGCAAGCGCACCGCGTTGGAGATCGTCCCCTCTCGTTCCGCAAGGGCAGAGGGTTGCGCCGGCGCTGCGCTTTCCCGCACCTTGTCGCCTTCACCCGGGGCGAGGAAGAGGTTGGACTCGACTCCGTGCTGCTTGGTGTACAACTCGTAATAGCGTCCGCCGGCAGCATAGAGTTGCTGGTGAGTGCCTCGCTCGATGATGCGTCCCTGCTCCACTACCAGGATTTGGTCGGCACGCCGGATGGTTGAGAGGCGGTGCGCGATAACGAAGGTGGTCCTGCCGCGCATCAAGTAAGAAAGCCCTTCCTGGATCATCGCCTCGGATTCGGAATCCAGGCTTGACGTTGCCTCATCGAGGATGAGAATTCTCGGGTCGGCCAGGATGGCGCGCGCGATGGAAACACGTTGGCGTTGGCCGCCGGAGAGCTTCACACCCCGCTCGCCCACCACCGTTTCGTATTTCTTCTCGAATGTCTCCGCGAACTCATCCACGCGGGCGATGCGGCAAGCCGCGAGGATTTGTTCCTCTGAGGCGTCTGGGCGTGAGAACGCGACGTTTTCCCAGATGGTTCCATCAAACAGGAATGTTTCCTGCAAAACAACTCCCAGCCGGGTGCGGTAGGAGTCCAGGCGCACCTTGGCCAGGTCAATTCCATCCACCAGCACTCTTCCGGCGCTCGGTGTGTAGAAGGCCGCGATGAGCCCGATCATGGTGGACTTCCCCGACCCGGACGGCCCGACCAGCGCGGTGACCGTACCCGGCTGGGATTTGAAGCTGAGGTCGTTCAGGACCGTCTTCCCTGCTTCATAAGCGAAGCTGACGTTCTCAAAGACCACTTCACCTTGAATGTGATCCAGGCGCAGCGACCTCGCCGAGTCCTCGTCCTCGGGGCGCTCACGGAGGACCTCGCGCGTGCGTTCAAGTCCTGCGAGGGCCTCCGTGATCTGCGTGCCGATCAGGACAATCTGGAAAACCGGGGCCACCAGGAGTCCCAGAAAGATGGTGTAGGTCACGAAAGTGCCGAGCGTCATGTGTGCGGCAATGATTTGACGGGCGCCCAGGTACATAATCAGGGCGCTGACCATGCCCAGCAGCGTGGTCGCAGAAAGACTCATCAGGGAAGTGGCGGTCAGGGTTTTCAGAACATTGTCGAGGAGCCGCCGCACCCCCGTCGCAAAGATCTTCGCTTCCCGTGCCTCGGCGTGGTAGCCCTTCACCACCCGCACCCCGCCCAGCGATTCGGTCAGCCGTCCTGTAACCTCGGCGTTGATCTTGGGGCGGGCGCGGAAAATCGGACGGATCACTCCGAAAGCCTTGCGGAGGGCGAGCCCGAACCCGAGAAGAATCAGAAAAGCCAAGCCGGTCATGACAACGCTGATGCGCAGCAGGATGATCGAGGCAAACGTCGCCGTCAGCAGTCCACCCACGAACTCCACAAGCCCGGTGCCGATCAGGTTTCGCACCCCTTCCACATCGCTCATGATGCGCGACACGAGGACACCGGTCTTGTTGGAGTCATAGAAGGCCACCGGCAGCCGCGCGATGTGGGCCTGCACCTGGCATCGCAGGTCAGCAATAAGCCGCTGCGCAGCCTTAGAGAGGAGTTGCGTCAGGGCGAAAGAAGAAACGCCCTGCACCGCCGTCGCGCCGAGTACCGCCAGCACCAGTGGAACCAGGAGTTGCAGGTGACGCTTTCCGATGATGTCATCAATCAGATACTTCGAGGACGCTGGCAGAACAAGCCCAGCCACGCGGTTCACCGCCATCACACAGAAGCCGACGGCCAGCAGGCCCCGGCGCGGTCTGATCAGGAACCACACATCCGGCAGGAGCGCCCACCATGGGTCGGATTTTGCAGACGCCTTATCCATGGATTCTCTCAACGTACCATCCCTGCTTGACGGTATCCCGCCTTTTCTCTCCTGAGAGGATGCTGAAAACCCCTTTGCCTTCGTAGCGGTCTCGGCCACTCGGGGACCTCTACGTCCCTTCTTTCATTCCACGAATGATATCATTTCCCGTATCAAGAGGGAGATTCCGGCGGGGAGCTCAGCGGAGAGGCTGGCCCAACTGTAAAGCCATAAGGGCAAAGGAGCCGGCGATAATCACGATTGACAGCACGGCGAGGAGGTTCCACAGGTTTTGGCCGGCTCGAGTCTCAGCTTCGCCTTCCGGCACGAAGTATCCAAGGAGCACCCCGGTGGCCAGGCCGCCGAAGTGAGCCGCGTTATCGACGGCAAAGAAAAGGCCAAAGATGGCAATGTAAATCACCCAGCGCCAAAGTTGCCCACGATATTCCTTGCCAAGGTGACCATGATGGAAGCTGGCGCCGATCAGGATACCGATCAACCCCAGGATCGCGCCTGAAGCCCCCACCGACATCCCGAAGGGGCTCCACCAAAAGCTCAAGAGGAATCCCACCACCCCCGAAACCAGATAGAACACCACGAATTTGGGAGTCGAAAACAGTGACTCAACTTGAGGGCCAAGGTCGAATAGGCACCAGAGATTGAGCCCGATGTGCAGCAACCCGGCGTGCAGGAAGATCGCCGTCACAAGTCTCCACCACTGCCCGACCAGGATGTAAGGACTCTTGGCGCCGAGGCGCAGCAGCACCTCGCCGCTGATGCCGCCCAGGGCAGACATCGGGTTGAGCTGGGCGGACGCTGAGGATGCTGTCATGTACCAGGAGATGGCGTAAAGGGCGATAGTGACTGCCGCAACCGCCGAGGTGGCTGTGGAAGGAATGGGGATTACGCCCAAAATTCTGCCGGGGACGCCGGGGGATGAACGCGCCCGGGCGGAGCGTAATTTCTCTCCGCAAAACGGGCACACAGACGCACCGCGTTCAACCAGGGCGCGACAGTTCGAGCACATCCGATGCGAAGTATCGTAATTCTGCTTCGAAGTACCGAATGTGGAAAGGAATGCTTTCTTCAGCCTTTCCAGTTGAAACCAGAGTTTAGGAGGAAGTCCCATTCATGTTGCCTGCTGATACCGGCGGCACAATCAATTATAGCCCAGGCACATTCCGGCCCGTCAGGAAATTCGGTAGTGGTGCAGTTGGGTTTCTTGACGGCGAGTGTACGTCGCCACGTGGCGGCGTAACCGGTCCCGGCCGTTTCGTGAAGCCGCCTCTAGATCAAACTGCGCCACTGGCCGAAATTCATTTGTCCCCTGCCTGCGTGTTGATTAGAATAGCGACAGGTGAGAATGGGAGGGGCGATGAAATTCGAAGAAGCCGGACGGGCGGTGGATCGTGAAGTGGCAAAACTGGCAGACTTTCTCGACAAGAAGCTGAAGCCTGCAACTCGCCAGGAAATGGCCACGCTACTCCACAGGGCGTCCCGCCACCTGGCCGAGTTGGCGAGGAACCTGGAGAAGGAAGAGCCTGGAACAAGTGGCCGGTAGCTTGGCTTGGAAATCGAACCGAACCGATCTGCGGATGACGGTGCGGATCGTTGCCGTGGTAGGTGCCATTTTGGTTTCGACCGGCTGCCTGCACCGGCATCGTCCCGTTCAGGCAGCGCGCGGCACGCCCCCGCCAGTACGGGGGCCCTCGACACCACCCGCCCCGATTGTCCAGGGCGAAAAGGGAATCGCTTCCTGGTACGGCCATCCCTACCACGGGCGTCCAACCGCCAGCGGCGAAATCTATAACATGTACAACATGACCGCCGCTCACCGCACGTTGCCGTTCGGCACTCGGGTAAATGTTCACGACCTCGAGAACGGCCACGAAGTGACGGTGCGAATTAACGACCGCGGGCCTTTCGTCGAGGGGCGCATTATCGACCTCTCCTATGCGGCAGCTCAGGCCATGCACATGCCAGGCATTGCAGAGGTGTACCTCAAGATTCTGGGACTTGGAGAGGGCGGCGCCCTCCCAGGAATTTTCGCGGTACAGGTAGGAGCCTTTAAGGACCGGAGCAACGCTGAGCGGTTGAAGGAGCGCATCGAATCTCAATTCGGGCCGGTCGTCATTCAGGACTTTGATCGCGGCGACGGCCTCTTTTATCGCGTGCGCGTCGGTCACGAGAGCACCGAAGACGCTGCGCGCTCTCTGGCACAAAGCCTCCGCAGGGCGAACCTGGCCACGGAGACATTCGTTGTGCGGTTGGATTAGTCGATGGACCAGTGCATTTTCTGCCGAATCATCGAGCGACGCGTACCAGCCAGGATTGTCTTCGAGGATGATGAAATCCTGGCGTTTGAGGACACCCATCCGCAAGCGCCCATCCATACACTTATTGTTCCACGCAAACACCTGACTTCGTTGAAAGATGCCACCCCCGACGATGCTCCACTCCTCGGGCGCCTGTTCATGGTGGCTGCACAACTGGCGCGTGAGCGGGGTCTGGAACCTAAGGGCTATCGCACAGTGATCAACACGGGTTCATGGGCGGGCCAATCCGTCTTCCACCTTCACCTCCACCTTCTTGGCGGGCGGGTGTTCCGCTGGCCCCCGGGGTAGGAGCAGCCTTGGGGACAAACGCCCGGCAGGTGCGGGTTTCCCTGACCCATTATTCCTCAGAATGCCGTGTGCGAGCGCGCATTCCGCGACTCTTCACACCATCTTTGCCAGGCATCACCGCTCCGAGATGGCGAGCAGATTATCCTCGTCAATGGCCAGCCGCTTCGGCCTTTCCGTGGTTGTGAACTTGAATCGCCCCCCGTCTTCGCTGACGGGAACGCGGCCCAAGCTGGCCTTCTTGTCTTTGCCCACCTCGGCTACAACAGGCACCAGCATTTCGAAATCGCTCGATACGCCGCTCTGTGTGATGGTCCCCTGGACCAAAAATCTCTTCGAGGAAAGTTGCTTGACGCTGGATTGCAGTTTGTAAGTTGGGATACCGGTTTCGTACACCCACTCATTGAAAAACCAGTCGAGCCGGCGATCGTGTTCGAGGTCGCTCGAGCGCGTCATGTACTTTTCCGCGTGGCGCACAAAGTCTTCCGTTGAAACATCCATGCCTCGATAAGTGGCGACGAAATCGCGCAGCAGGCGGAAGAATCTCTCGTCGGAGCCTGTGGAGGGATCACTCATCAGCCCTCGTAACATGTGTAAAACCCAGCAAGCCTTCTTGTACACGATGTTGTCGTAGCCGCCCGGCGTCAGAGAATTGGAGAGTCGCTGGCCGAGCCAGATGGGACCGCTGGCTTCGTTGATTATCCCGCTCTTGCCCTTGCTGAGCAGGTCGAGTTTGTAGCCTCGCAGGAGTTCGTGGAATCTGCGATCGCCGTCCTTTTGCCTGGACAGGTCGAGCGCCGCCGCGTAGGTCGCGAGCCCTTCGGAAAGCCACTGGTCATGGTAGGTCTTCCAACCCAATAAGTTGCCCCACCATTGATGGGCAATCTCGTGGGCCAACATGCCGTGGCCAAGAAGATCCTCGGTCTTTTCCGGTAAGCCCAGCTCGAAACGCTCCGACTTCCGCAAGAACGAGAGGGTGGGAAGATAGACCAGTTCCGGCCAACCTTGTCCGAAGTTGCCGGGAATCTGGGAGATGGCGAGGCGAGAGTAAGGAAATGGGCCAAACAAATTCTCGAAGTACTGAAGAGCTTGGGCGGCGCTCTCTGCCACGCTTTGCAGCAAAGCAGCGGGCGCCAAGGGAGGAACCATGTCGGGAGTGATTGGGAACGGCTGGGCCCGCCCTCGCGAGGGTGTGGCGAGCGAGAAAAGGGGGAGCACCTTCCGCGTGTGCCGCGCCTCCAGCGCCGCTTCCGCCTCGCGGGTCGCATACACTTCAACCGTCGTCTTTCCGACGCGGCGGTCGACCGAATGATAGGGTCCCAGATTGAAGCCTGCCATTCGAAACACGCCGTCCGAGCGCCACCGACTGCGAGTCCGACCGTCCGCAGTCTTCTTTTCGATCCGTTCTCCGGTGGCGACCAGCGTGAGGCTCTCGGGATAATCAAACTTGAGGTCGAATGAAGCTGGAGATCCAAGCCCCAGGTTCGGATACCAGCTACCTCGCTCTCCCACGTACAACACGTTGTTCCCCACGTCGGTGATGACGTTCCCCTGGTAACTGAAGCGGATGCGGAATCTCTCACCCACCGGGTGTGGGGCGGGCAGGACCACCTGGATCCAGCCCATGCTCCGGTCACCCGCCTCCGTATCTTCCTGCAGAGGGTATTGATACACGGCAAGACTCTCTCCCCGCTCGTCCAGGACCTTTGAAACGCTGAGTAAGCGGGAGAAATCAAATGTCAGCACACGGTCCGAGGCCGAGAGTGATTCCAACTGAAGCTCCGCCCGCCCCGTCATGCTGTTGCCAGGCTCGAGGTGCGTGTCGATATCGTAGGAAAGGGCTCTCACCGTCCCCGGCGTCAGATTTGCGAAACGGGCCGCCGAGCTCTTACTTGGAAAGGCACACCAGCGATCTGCGAATAGCTCATCATCGCTTCGCCGAGCCGCAACCACACTCACGGCTTCCGGGAATCGTTCGTCATCGATTACCTCGAACCCTTTAAGGCTCGACCCTTCCAAGCGCGCGTGAAAATAGGGCAATGTGCGGTCGCCCAGCAAATCCTCATAGATTCGGGGCGAATCCTCCAGCGCCAAGAGACGGCGTGCAGAGTTCCACTTTTGAGGAAAGTCCAGCGGCCGTTCCGGGTCATCGGGCTCCGGCCTTTCCGCCGCCGCGATCAGTTCCCTGGCGGTCTGGTCGGTAAAGCGCAGAATGGCCATGGTGAACTGTTCTTCGAGGATAGGGGAGTGAATGAACCGAGCGAGACTCTCCTTCTCCACCCGCGTGGGGGGTATCAACAGGATTTCCCCTTCCCCGATGTAGACAGCACCGGTGATTTCTCCGGCAGCTTGGGTGAAGAACCCGATGTAGCCACGGTTGAAAAACAGCTTCACACGGTCACGGATCAGTTGCGCGTGCCGCAGCACATAGACCTGGCCGGGGTCCACCTTAACGTTGTGGAGTTGGTTGAGAACTTCTCGCGCGTCAAGCCCGCTCGCGGCCCAGGCTCTTCCTGGCAACAAGACGATTGCGAGGAGAAGGCCACACCACACCCAGCTACGAAAACGTCCTTCCACACGAGATCCGCCCAGCATTTTCTTACCTCTTCGCTCTTACTTTAGCGCGGAGGGCCGCGCAGTACAACTCGACCCAATCACGGCGGGTGATGTATCATTCCTGGAGTATGCTTGGGCCGCGAGTCACATTGGGACGGCAGCCGATCATTCTCCGGAGGAAGAGAGTGATAAGTGTATCCCTGTTCCTCCTTCCATTTCTAGCCACGCTTATGCCTTCCACGGCGTTTGCTGACGTTATCTATCTGAAGAATGGCCGGAAGATAGTGGGACAGGTGACGCAGGAGGACTCGAAGCAGGTGATCTACTCGATCCAGGGCGGAGAACTCTCTATCCCAATGTCGATGGTGGACCACATCCAGAAATCAGCCGATCCTGCTGAGGAGCAACCTCCCCAGGAGAGTGAAACCTCGCCGGAGAAATCGCGGGAGGTTCCGCTGCCTTCGGCCGCTTCCGGGGAACCCTCCTCCGGGACAGATTCGCTGGTCATCAAGCACGGGGCAGTGGATGAGGCCTATCTCCTGCACCTTGATAGCGAAATGACCCACAATCCCTCCTCGGAAAATGCCCGTCTGCTCAGGCAGGGCTATCAGCAGGCTGCGCTCTTCCAGGCGCGCCGAGGCGACCCCGAGGGCGCCATCCAGAAATACCAGCAGGCGCTGAAGCTGCTTCCCAACGATCTGTCCCTGACGCTGGCGCTGGGCTACCTTCAGGTGACACAGAGCCATTATTTGGAAGCCCTGGACCTGCTGTTGCCCGCCGCTGACCGCTACCCCAAATCTGCGGATGTCCCCATGCTATTGGGATCAGTTTATTACGGCATGGAGGATATGGACGAGGCCATCGCCCAGTGGAACAAGGCGCTGGCCATCGCGGATAACCCGCGCATCCATGAAGCCGTGGCCAAGGCGGAACGCGAGCGAGAAATTTCCGGCTCCTACCGCGAACTCCGCAGCAGCCACTTCCTGCTCCGCTACGCAGGCGAGCAGGGCCAGGAGGGCGAGAAGCTGAGCGGCGAGGTGGTTAACAGCCTGGAGGGATCGTTTCAGGACCTCGTGCTCGACCTTGACTACAGCCCCCGCGAAGTGATTGTCGCACTCCTCTACCCCAACCAAGCGTTCAAAGATGTCACTCGATCACCCACCTGGGTGGGCGCACTCAACGACGGAAAAATCCGTGTGCCGGTTTCAGGCTTGACCCAAGTGAACGTGGAACTCGCCCGCGTGCTCAAGCATGAGCTGACGCACTCCTTCGTCCGGCAGATCACCATGGGCCGTTGTCCCATTTGGTTTAACGAAGGTTTGGCGCAACTCGAGGAGGGGGCCACAACGGCGACGATGGGATCGCAGCTTGCGCGGGCGGTTGCCACCGGTCGCTTGCCGTCTTTCCCCTCCCTCGAAGGTCCCTTCCTGAACATGCCACAGGACCAAGTGGCCCTTGCTTATGCCAAATCGCTGGCTGCCCTCGAGTACCTCCGAACCACCTTCGATATGGTCGAGATCCGCAACCTCCTCAAAGCCATGCCTTCTCAACCCGATTTCGGCGTTCTTCTTCAGGATGAGCTTCATCTCAGCTATCCCGCCTTCGAACAAGAGGTTGTCAACTACATCGTGAAGAAGTACGGAACGTAGGGCGGCAGTTGACAGGTACGAGGGGCTGGGGCAATTCTGAATAGTGAATTCTGATTATGAATTGAATTGCTGCCTTCGTTGTCCCCGCTGCCGACTGCCTTCTGCCTGTTGCCTGCTGCCTAGCTTCCGTCTGCCTGGGAGCGGGAAAAACAGCAGCCAATGAGCGGTGGTTGGCAGTGGGCAATTCATATTCAGAATTCATGATTCAGAATTCCCCCTCCCCCACCTGCAAACTGGAAACCGCTTATCGCCAATTGACGCTTCCCCGCAGGGTTGCTAAGATGAATAAATTTAGCTGCATTGAGGAGACTCCGCTATGGACCGGCTGACGCGCCACGAACTGAAGCAGGATGAGTTTCGCGAAACTCTGGACCAACTCGAGCAATATCTGAAAGCACATCTCAAGGAAATCCTGACTGTCGCCATCCTGGTCATTGTGGTGGTGGGCTTGGCGGGGGGACTGAAGTATTACCTCGACCAGCAGGAGGCCAACGCCAATGTCGATCTCGCTTCTGCCTTGAGGACTTTCCAAGCCTATGTCGGACCGCCCGCGCCCGGCACTCTGGGCGCTGACTCGGAGTCTTTCCCGACCGCAGCCGAAAAGTACAAGACGGCGCAGGAACAATTCAACGCCATTGTCCTGAAGTACCGGATGTTCCCTCGGCCGAAAGCCGTCAGCATTGCACGTTACCATGTGGGGGTCTGTGAAGCGCTGCTCGGAAACTCGGCCGCAGCTATTAATACCCTGCAAGAAGCCGGTCGTGATGGAGACCGGGAGATTGCCGCACTGGCTCAGTTCGCCCTGGCAAGCGAGTTCCTCAAGAGTGGCAGGAAACAGGAAGCTGCCACAATCTACCAGAACCTCGTCGGTCATCCCAGCTTGGCAGTCCCCAGGGCAAGCGCACTATTAGCGCTGGCGGATACCTTGAAAGACTCCCAGCCGGCGCAGGCTCGGAAGCTTTACGATCAAATTCAGAAGGAATTCGGCTCGGATGCCTCCATTGCGGAAGCCTTGAAGCAGCAGATGGCTGGACTCCCCCAATAAAGGGCTAGAGAGGCGTTGCCTCAGACCGACGAGTCATGCCTGATTAGGAATCGGAAGGGCGGTCCCGCAGGGCGGGACCCGCCCTTCCCCTAGAATTGGACGCAGAACTTGACTCATTTACACCAAGTTCCAAAACTCTAGACCTCTAGTTTCAGCTTTCCGGTTTCGCTGTGCCCTCCGTGCTCTCCGTGGTCAATAGGCACTGGGAAAAGCTAGCTACTATGTCCGACCCGGTCATCAAAACTCCAGCCTCGCCCACGGAAAGTGAGGTCGCCCCCTCATCAAAGGAGGAGGTGCGCCTGCGCGAGAACCCGCGAGCTTTCAGTTTATGGGAGCGGGTTCAAATGTGCCTTGCAAGTTGGGTCGGCTACTTGGCCGTGCTGCTGATTGGGCGCAGCCTGCGGTGGGAAGTTTACGGTTGGGAGAACTGGGAAGCCGCCACCCAGCGGGGCCAGGGGCTCATTTACACCTTCTGGCATCGCGAAATCTTTTCCGCCTGCTGGTTCTGGAGAAAACGCGGAATCGTGGTGATGACGAGCCGGAATTTTGATGGCGAATATATCGCAAGGATTATCCAGAGACACGGCTACGGCGCGGCGCGCGGCTCGAGCACACGAGGAGCATCGCGAGCCCTGGCGGAGATGATCGAGTGCCTGGGAAAAGGGAGTGACGCGGCTTTCACCATCGACGGCCCGCGCGGCCCGCGCTACGTCGCCAAGCGCGGGTCGGTGTTGCTTTGCAAAGCCACCGGGGCCGCTATCCTTTGCTTCCACATCGCCTTGCGCCGCGCCTGCGTCTTTCGCCGCACCTGGGACTTGACGCAGTTCCCTCACCCTTTCTCACGCGCCGCGATGTTCATCGCGCCGCCCATCGTGGTCTCCCCGCAGGCCAGCGAAGAGGAACAGGCCAGCAAGCTTAGGGAAGTGCAGAACACTCTGGATGACCTCCGGCGACAAGGTGAGGCGTGGGCGTTGCGAACCCGCCAGCGGGACTGGAAATCCGAAATTCGAAAATAGAAATTGGAAATTCGAAAATCGAAATTGGAAAATCGAAATTCGAAATTCAAACCTGGAAACTGGTACAGGCTGCGTAGGGGCGCATGGCCATGCGCTCCGACCTCACCACCCATTACCAGTTTCCAGTTTCGATTTTCGAGTTTCCAGTTTCTTCCGCCAGGCGCTTGATTTCCGGGTAGAGGGCCTCCACCTGCGCCCGCGTCTCCTCAAGGCTTCCTGAGCAATCAATCAAGTAATCGGCGCGACGGCGCTTCTCTTCAGCCGGAATCTGGCATGCCATGCGCCTGAGCGCATCTTGGCGGGAGATGTGGGTTTTCGCCATCAGCCGCTCGATTTGTTGCTCGGGCCTGCACCATGCCACCAGGATTTTGGCGAAGCAGTCCGCGACACCAGCCTCATAGATCAGCGGCGCATCCACAAAGACTACAGCTCGAGGCTGCCGGGAGCGAAACTCCTCTGCGAGTTCCATGACGCGCGCGATCAGGCTGGGATGCATGATGGAGGTAAGTTCGCTGAGCTTCTGCGGGTCGGCAAAGACCATGGAGCCCAGCCGCTCGCGATCGATTTCGCCGCAAGGCTTCAAAATCCCGCGGCCAAAGTGCGAGACGACTTTGTTGTAGACCGGGTTGGACGGCTGGAGCAATTCGTGGCCGACGCGGTCAGCATCAATCACCTTTGCGCCCAGCGCCTCCAGGAAGCGCGCCACGGTGCTCTTGCCGGATGCGATCCCGCCTGTCAATCCGAAGCTTCGATCCATGGTCTGTGAGAAAGAAATGACACGCAGTACTTTTTTCAGCGACCTGCTCAGCCAGCCAGTTTAGCATAGGTTCAAGGCTCATCCGCTACCACCCTGCGGTGCAGATTGGAAGGGCGGTGGGTTTCGTTTATAATGATCTAACGGTCGTTTGCAGCCGCGCCCACATATTGCACAGGCTGGAAAGACAAGCTTGGTGGGCGTCGGCAAGGGCCGAAATCGAATTGGATGGTGAAGTGTGGCTGATCCTGCGGCAGTCCCCGATACGGAGAAGGGCTTCGTTTACAGCATTATGGATATCATGAGCTTTCTTCCACATCGTTATCCGTTTTTGCTGGTCGACCGCATACTGGAAATCGAGGGCGAGAAACGCATTGTCGGGCTCAAGAACGTCACCATCAATGAGCCGTTTTTCCAGGGCCATTTCCCCGGCGCGCCCGTCATGCCCGGGGTGTTGATCATCGAATGCATGGCCCAGGTGGCGGGTGTGATGATCTACCGTGACATGCCGGACAAGCACAGAAAGCTCATCTATTTTACCGGCATCGAAAACGCTAAGTTCCGTCGCCCCGTGCTGCCGGGCGATCAACTTCGAATCGAGATGCAGTTACTGAACCGGCGCACCAATTTTGGAAAAATGAGCGGTCAAGCTACCGTGGACGGGAAGATGGTGGCTGAAGCCATTGTGACGTTCGCAATTACGGAGCGCCCGGGTCAATCAGGTCAATGAAGGCTCACCCTACAGCCATCGTCCATCCCAACGCCAAGCTCGCCTGCAGCGTGACGGTGGGGCCTTATTCCCTGATCGGGGAAAACGTCGAGCTGGGAGAGGACTGTGAGGTGATGTCCCACGCGGTGCTCGACGGGAACACGCGGCTGGGCAGGGGAAACCGCGTCTTCCCGTACGCGTCGATCGGACTTGCTCCCCAAGATCTGAAATACCGCGGCGAACCAACGCGCGTAGAGATCGGCGAGGGCAATACCATCCGCGAGTTCGTCACCATTCACCGCGCCACGGGAGAGGGGGACGGGATCACGAGAATCGGCAGTCATAACCTGTTGATGGCCTACGTTCACATCGCGCACAACTGCCGCCTGGGAGACCATGTGATCATGGCGAACGGCGCCTCGCTGGCCGGCCACGTCGAGATTCAGAATTACGCCTCGGTGGGTGCGTTTTGCGGCATTCACCAGTTCTGTCGCATCGGCGCCTACAGTTTCCTGGGAAGTTATAGTGTCGTGAACCAGGACATCCTCCCTTACTCGAAGACCTCGGCCCCCCGCCCGCTGAGCGTTCTGGGGGCCAACCGCCTTGGGCTGGAACGGCGCGGCCTGAGCACTGACGACTTGAAGGAAATGGAACGTGCCTTCCGCTTGCTGACCCGATCCAAGTTGAACACCACCCAGGCACTGGAAGCCATCGAGTCTTCAGGCTTCAAGTCCGACCACGTCCGGGCATTGGTGGAATTCATCCGGACTTCTGAGCGCGGTGTAGTGAAGTGACCGAAACTCGAAATTCGAAAATCGAAATTCGAAAATGGAAACGGCGGGTTTGGAACGTCCAAGGGCTAGCACGTGGCGAGTTTCGATTTTCGAGTTTCTGATCTCTGATTTCTGATTTCTGCTTTGAAGTGCCCCATGACTGAATCGATTAGCCTTCCAGACCGATACGCGATCATTGCGGGGAACGGACATTTCCCCTTCCTGGTGCTGGAAGCCGCGCGGGACCAAGGCATCGATCCACTGGTCGTGGGCATCAAGGAAGAAGCATCGCCGGAACTGGCAACCCTGGCGAGCGCCATTCACTGGCTGAGCTTGGGCGAAGTTTCGAAGCTCCTGGATCTCCTGGTCGCCGAGCGGGCCAGCAAGGTGGTGCTGGCCGGCCAGGTGAAGCACGCGCAACTCTTCAGCTCCATCAAACCGGACGGGGTGGTGAGCCGTGCCCTGCAAAGTCTGCAGCGGAAGAACACGGACTCGCTGATTGGGGTATTCGTGGGCATGCTCGAAAGCCGGGGAATCCAGGTGGTGGATTCGACGCTTTTCCTGAAGCCGCTGCTTCCGGAGGCCGGTCCCCTCACGCGCCGCGCCCCGGACGCTGAAGACCAATCGGATATCGCTTACGGCCGCGAGATCGCCAAGAAGCTTGCGGGCCTCGATATCGGCCAAACCATCGTGGTGTCTGACCGGGCTTGCGTGGCCGTGGAGGCTATGGAAGGGACGGACGCCACCATCGAACGCGCGGCAAGCCTGAGTAACGGGCGGAGACTGGTGGTCGTCAAAGTAAGTAAGCCCCGCCAGGACATGCGCTTTGACGTCCCCGTGGTGGGACTGAAGACTATTCAGGTGATGCGACGGTCAAATGCTCGCGTGCTGGCAGTGGACGCGGGCAAGACCCTACTGTTTGAACGCCAAGCCATGATCGAGGAAGCGGACGAGGCAGGGATCGCCATCGTAGGAATGAAGGATTGAGGGACTGCATCACCACGGATTGTAGCGCGGGCGTCTCGCCCGCTGTCGCGGGGGCGTCCCGCTCCCGCAAGGGTCGCGGGCAGGGCGGGGATCGCCATCGTAGGAATGAAGGATTGAGGGACCGCATCACCACGGATTGTAGCGCGGGCGTCTCGCCCGCTGTCGCGGGAGCGTCCCGCTCCCGCAAGGGTCGCGGGCAGGATGCCTGCGCGAC
>JBAVYG010000679.1:0-2384 GCA_049698675.1 Terriglobia bacterium | reverse complement strand
GGGAATAAGGCCTTTGCCGATTTCGACCAAATTTGGTTTTACCAGGAGAATCTCCACCAGGTAGCAGACACCAATCGTCCCGATGAGCGCCACCACCAGGGCTTCGAGGTACCGGAACCCCTTGTTCTGAAGGTAGAGGATCGCCAGCACATCGAGCGCCGTCAGGCAGACGCCGATCAAGAGCGGGATATGGAAGAGCAAGTTGAGCGCGATGGCCGACCCGATCACCTCCGCCAGATCGCAGGCGGCGATGGCAATTTCGCACAGCACCCACAGGAACAGGCTGCTCTTCCGCGAATAATAGCTACGGCAGGCCTGCGCGAGGTCGAGTTGCGTGACGATGCCCAGCCGCGCGGCAAGCGCCTGGACCAGGATCGCCATCAGGTTGGACATGAAGAGGACGAAGATGAGCTGGTAAGCAAACCGCGACCCCCCAGCTATGTCTGTGGCCCAGTTCCCGGGGTCCATGTACCCCACGGCTACCAGGAAGCCCGGCCCGGAAAAGGCCAGCACTTTTTTCCAGAAGGCCGCTCCGGTGGGAATGCCCACCGTCCTGTGGACCTCAGGCAGAGAGGGCATAGCGGGTGAGCGGTGATCTGAGGTTAGGTGCGGTTCGTCCATCGGTCGCTAAGTATAGTTGAGTTATGTTGCGAATTCTTCGTTGGCCCCTACCCGTATGTGGTAGGTGGTAAGTGGTATGTGGGGGGAGGTTCTTCCCCATCTACCACCCACCACCTACGACCTACCTTCTGTCTTCTGACTCTTGCTCGTCACTTGTCACTCGTCACTGCTTTCTCAAGCCACCGCTCCACTCCGTCCAGGAACTTCCGGTCGCTAATCGAAGGCAAGTTGGCGCGGACGTTCTCAACAGCTCCGCGCTTGGCGGTCCCGGCAAGGTCGAGCGCGACCGCAAGGTCCGGGGCAGCCACCGGGATGGTGATGTCGCGCAGGCTGGAAATGATCTTTGCAACTTCTGCGCTCAATTCCGCCGTTTCCAGTGGCACCGAGGCCGCATTCTTGCCGGCCTCTTCTATGGCTTGTGCGCGCTTGGCTTTTTCGGTTTCGGTGGATTTGGGAAGTTTGAAGGCCGCCATCACCGCTTCATAGCTCTGGGCGTCGCGGTCCATGTTTTCGAGCAGCCGTTGCCGCAGTGAGGAGAGCCGGTTCTGCAAATCTCTCAGTTTCGTGTGATGCGCCTCAAGTGATTTCCGGTTGAGCGACAGCCCGCAAACCATCTCACCGAGCGCTGCGGCCAGCGCCCCGCCGAGTGCTGAGACGCTTCCGCCGCCGGGAGTGGCCGTCGGCGCCGCCACTGCGGTTACGAATGCTTCTGCCATCGCGCGCAACGTCGAAGTCTTTTCTTGCGCCGCCGACTGGGTCTGCTCCCGGATGATCTGGTCGAGGCGGTTTTCAAAAACAAGTTGGGGATGATAGTTCTCCACCTTGAGGTGCTGCACTGCGGCGTCCTCGAGCGCCCTGCGGGGAACCAGCCCAACGATCTCGCTGCCTACCACGTCAACGCCATGCGCTGCGGCTTCTCGCGTGACGGCATCGAACGCTGTCGTGAGGGAGGTCGTCTCGAAATCCGTCAAGTTCATTGAGACCTGCCCCAGGTTGCGGGATTTCAGTTCCACACCCATGGCCTTCACACAGGGAAAGCCGCCGCTCGAAGCGCGGATCTTCTTGGCAATCGCCTTCGCCAGCGCCACGTCAGGCGTGTTCAAGTTGATGTTATAGGCAATCAGAAATTTCCTCACGCCCACCACGGTGGCTCCGGCTGTCGGATGCAGAGCCGCCTCGCCGAAATCGGGATGCCGCTCAGGGTTGGTGCGCACCTCCTCGCGCACGCCCTCGAATTGGCCACGCCGGATGTTCTCCAGGTTCTTGCGTTCCGGCGTGCGTGCCGCCGCCTCGTAAAGATAGGTGGGGATTTTGAACCGGCGCCAGGCTTCTTCGGCCACCCATGCGGCGATGCGCACGCATTCTTCCAGCGTGACGCCGGAGATGGGAATGAACGGCACAACGTCTGTAGCGCCGAGCCGAGGGTGCGCGCCCTGCTGATGGTTGAGGTCGATCAATTCCGCTGCCTTGCCGATGCCCCGCAGAGCCGCTTCCCCTACGCTCTCGCGCGTGCCCACCAGGGTGATGACGCAGCGGTTATGGTCCGCGTCCATTTCCTTATCGAGCAGGTAAACGTCCCGCCCGTCCAACAGCGCCCGGATGATGGTTTCCACCTTTTGGACATCGCGCCCTTCACTGAAGTTCGGAACACATTCGATGATGGTTTGCATGGAGAGAATTTAGCACGAACGTAGCGCGGGCGTCCCGCCCGCTGTGCTGCGGGCATCCTGCCCGTGCCTGAGGGAGCGGGACGCTCCCCCCAC
>JBAVYG010000678.1:0-3025 GCA_049698675.1 Terriglobia bacterium | reverse complement strand
CTTCGGGCACGGCGCAGCCCGCTGCCGCTGTCGCCATTGCCTCCGAACTCCAACCTCCAGTCCGCCTCGGCCGCTGTTGCCCCTTCGCCGGTTGCCGTCGCGCCGGAAGCATTGAACCCGGATTCCTAAATTGATGAGCACTGTTCCGTTCTAATCCGTTAGATTGTAGTTGGTTAGACACAAACTGACGGAGGAACAGAACAGTGCATACGAAAATTACCCCGCTTTGGGGTGAAAAGAAAGTGGTTTTGCGCCAGACCCCGCGTGCCGTGACACCTTTCGGTGGGCTGGCTGTGTTTATTGAGTTTCTGGGGAAGATCGGGTTCGGGAAGCAGATCCGCGAGCATATGCCGGTGCATTTGACGTCTCCGAATGCGATTGACCCGGCGCAGACCTTGACGGCATTTCTGGTGTCGGTGGTGGCAGGGGCTCGGCGCTTTGCGCACACTACCCTCGTTACGGGCGGATCGAGCGTTGCACGCGCTGCTGGGGGTCAAGCGTTTTCCCACCGATGACACGATTCGGAATCTGTTCAAGCGGTTCAAGCAAGGACTGGTGGTGCGATTCTACGAACCGCTGTGGGCTTGGCAACTGGCCAGGCTGCCGCAGCGTGCGGGTGGCTACAGCCTGGATTTAGACTCCACGGTGTTCGAACGTTACGGGAAACAGGAAGGAGTGAAGAAGGGTTACAACCCGCGCAAGCCGGGGCGGGGCTCGCACCATCCGCTCTTGGCAGTGCTGGGAGAAGCGCACTTCATTTTGCGTGGCTGGCTGCGCAGCCGCAACACCCGGGCCGACAGCGGGGTGGTGGAGTTTCTCAAAGAAGCGCTGGCGAAATTGGGGAGCCTGGAGTGGATTCGCCCGGTGCGAGCGGACTCGGGATTTTTCGCTCAAGAGTTGTTGCAATACCTGGAGGGTCTGAAGCTGGGCTACATCGTGGTGGCGAAGCTCACGCCCTGGCTGAAACGCGAGGCGGCGCGGGTGGAGGAGTGGCGGGCGCTAGACGAGACCTACTCGGTGGGAGAGTTTCGCTTGCGGCTTTTGGGGTGGGATCGGGAGCGGCGTTTCGTCGTGGTGCGGGAGGAGATACGGGAGAGCAAGGCGGCGCTGGGTCGCAAGCTGATCCAGGTTCCTGGCTACACCTTTCGCATCTTCGTGACCAACGTCGTGGACCCGCCGGAAGAGATCTGGCGCGACTACAATCAGCGGGCCTGCGTGGAGCAACGCATTGAAGAACTGAAGTCCGATCTGGCCGCGGATGATTTCTGCCTGCGCGAGTTCTTCGCCACCGAAGCGGCCTTGCTCAGCATTCTGATGCTCTTCAACCTGCTGGGGGAATTCCAGCGCGCCACCGGGATGAGCGGCTATCACCAGCCTGCCAGCCTGCGCGTGCAGGTGTTCTTGTGTGGAGCCATCTTGGGTCGTGTCGGCCACCAAGTGGTGATCCACCTTTCCGCTGCTTGGGGAGGATTAGAAAAGCGGAACATCCTGCTGGAGAAGCTCTTGCAGTATGAAATTCCAACTTCGCCGAAGTTGAAATTTCAACCGCTGACAGGCGGGTAAATCGCGGCTCACAGAGGTTAATCAAGCCGCAAAATCAAAGTTCAACTTCGGAATTCGGGTTCATGGAATAGTCCTCGAAATGGGGCAACTGGCTGATGCCCGTGTAATAAGTGACCGGTAGACGGCCCGCAGGATTATTCTTTCCACTCAGTGTTTCGGCGATCGCCGCGCCGCCTTCCTCGCCCGAATACCACGCTTCGAGAATCGCATTGGCGTGTTCAGCGGCCCAGTTGACGCCCAGCGCGCTGCCATTCATCAGTACGACCACAAGCGGCTTTCCCGTGGCGGCTACGGCTTTCAGCAAATCCTCCTCGGGCTTCGGCAGGTCGAGAGACTTGCGATCACCGCCTTTGAATCCCTCCTCGCTGACTTGCATGTCCTCACCTTCCAGGTCGCTGGCGACACCCACCACCGCAGCCGCTACATCCGCGTTCCGGGCGGCAGCCACGGCATCGGGTGAAGGTGTCAGGTCATAGGGCGTCCAGATGAGGTGCAGCGTCAGGTCATCTTGAAGCTGGCCAAAATCTACTTCCAGCGCATAGGGCTTGCCCTTTTCCAGGTGTATCTTGCCCAGCCTTCTCTGCACTTTACCGAACATCCAGGCGACCAGGACTTCCTTACCGTCCAGGGTAATCCGCGCGAAACCCGATCCCCCCACTCCAAGTTGGTAGTCTCCGGTCTCCTGCGGCGTAAGGGTCGCGGTCCAGTGCACGCGCAGCGGCGACTTGACCGCGGCTTCCGGGGGCAAGGCCTGGGCTGTGAGGTCAATGCTCTTTTCGACGCGGGTTACCAGCGGTGTGGGCTTGGCCATCGGTTGGCCAATCGCGTACTCGGTGCGCGCGCCTGGCTCGCCATCCGTGGACAGCAATTCCGCTGGAACTTTCGGTAGTGTCTCAGTTTGAAAATAGTCGGAAGAGGTTTGGAAGAGGAATTGCCTATGCGGGGAAAAACAGGTCTTCCAGAGCCATCCGCCTAACCTGCCAGAAGTCGTATTCCTGACCGTTGATTTTGAGTCGGCACTCTGCCTCATTGTTCAAAGTGAGACTCGCCTCAAAAATAGACTTTCCTTTCCTAGACACGATGATTTTCTCGCCAGAAACATGGAAGCTGATTTTGCGAAGGGGATTGCTTGGAACAATAACAGAGAATGAGTCTCCGTTATCAACCATTGCAAAAGCGTCGCGTTGCGCAGTCAGAAGACTGTTTTTGATGTCGATGTCTTTCTTGATCTGGAGACGCAAACGCCCAAATGCTTCACCCGGTAAACAACACGCACGGGCCGTTACCCAATCGAAGTCTTCCATAACTGCAACATAACTCTCCGCAGTACCGCTCTGTCAAGCGAATAGTCACCATTGACAAACGTGCAAACGCATTCGGTTTCCTACCTTTATGGTTGCATTGAGAAGTGGCGGGAACCCTGCAAGAACCTGCGTCGGTCTATCTTCTTTGTCCTGGCGTT
>JBAVYG010000677.1:0-2879 GCA_049698675.1 Terriglobia bacterium | reverse complement strand
GCTCATTGCTAGCCGGTGCGATTTCTAGTACACTCCTCGCGCCTAATCGACCGCGTTTTGTTTCTAGCAGTGATGCCAGTCGTCTTTCAATCCGCCGATCGGTTTTCGACCCTCTGGACTGAGGTTTCCAGGTTATGCGGCAGATGATCAAGCGCCTGCTGATTTCTTTGCTGATTCTACTCCTGCTCATCATCGTCGGCGGGGGCGGCTGGCTGTACTGGCGCGTCCGCGCGAGCCTTCCCCAACTCGAGGGAGCGATTCAAGTTGCCGGGTTATCAGCGCCCGTCGAGGTCTTACGCGACGCGCGCGGTGTTCCTCACCTTCGTGCCTCCTCGCTCCAGGACCTGTTCTTCGCACAAGGTTACGTGACCGCGCAAGACCGCCTGTGGCAGATGGACTTGAGCCGGCGGCTGGCGGAAGGTGAACTCTCAGAGGTTTTTGGCGAACGGACGCTTCGGCTTGACCTCGAGAACCGAACCTTGGGGTTCCGGCAAGTTTCTCAGCGCGCCCTGGCAGAGCTCAGCCCTGAGGCGCGCGCTCCACTCACAGCGTATGCCAACGGGGTCAACGCTTTCATCGCCAGCCACAGGAACCGTCTGCCCATAGAATTCCTCTTGCTCAATTACCAGCCTCGGCCATGGGGTGAGAGCGATTCTCTGGGCGTGGCACTGAATCTGCTCAAGACGCTCAACACAACTTGGCGGACGGATTTGATGCGCGAACGCATCCGGGCAAAGCTTGGCTCTGAACTTTCCGCCGATCTCTTCCCGGACCACTCGCCGTTGGATGAGCCGGTGGCTGAACTGCCCCCTGGAAGGAAAGTGTCGCCCCAAAAGAAACAAGCGGATCCACCGCCAAGCTTCGGAGACCTCGACCCTACCTTGCTTAGCAGGATGCCGAGAAACCCGTTTAGCCTGTCATTCCGAGGAGTCCCGCAGGCGCGGGACGACGAGGAATCTCGCACGTCCGTTACTTTCAGAGCGAGATTCCTCGCGGAGTTTACCCTGAGCGGGCAAAGCGAGATCCTTCGCTGCGCTCAGGATGACAGCGAAGGGCTCGGAATGACAGAGGACGTACAGCTCGGAATGACAACGGGCCCCGGCGACCTTGACCCTACCTTGGCGGCGCTGCTTTCCGCAGGTGGCGACAGCAATCCAGGGCTGGGAAGCAACAACTGGGTGGTTAGCGGCGCTCACACTCAATCCGGCAAGCCGTTACTCGCCAATGACCCTCACCTCGATCACAGTGTTCCCAGCGTCTGGTACATGATCCATTTGAAGGCGCCGGGGCTGAACGTGATTGGGGTTAGTTTGCCTGGCTTGCCGCTGGTGACTATTGGCCACAATGAGAAGGTTGCCTGGGGTATGACCAATACGGGCCCGGACGTCCAGGATTTATACGCGGAAAGCTTCGATTCCGGCGCTCCCAACAAGTACCTCCACAACGGCGCATGGGTTGACGCCGAAGTCCGGGACGAGGTGGTCAAGGTCCGCCGCGGGAGGGATTACCGATTCACTGTGAAGGTAACGCGCCATGGCCCTATCGTTGCCCATGCTGGTGGCCGGGACCTGGCCTTACGATGGACGGCGCTCGAACCGCACGCCCTCTCGGCTCTGTTCAACGCCGTATCCAAAATCGGCCTGGCGCAGAATTGGGAGACGTTCACTGGCGCCTTGCGCGACTACACGGGACCGATGCAAAACTTTGCGTATGCCGATAGGGATGGGAATATCGGCTACTACGCGGCGGCATGGGTGCCCATCCGGAAACAGGGCACCGGCGCTGTGCCCATGCCGGGCAGTACGGACGATTACGACTGGAGCGGCTACATTCCGTTCGAGGACCTGCCGCATTCCTACAACCCTGCAAGTGGCATGATCGCCACGGCCAATGGCCGCGTGGTGCCTGACGATTACCCCTATTTCATTACCAGCCACTGGGACGCCCCTTTTCGCACCGCGCGCATCTTTCAACTGCTCCGTGCCGGCAAGGCGTTCACCGTTGACGACATGCTGCGCATTCAGACCGACATTGTCACTCTGGAAGACAGTTGGCTCGCCGGGCAACTTCTGAAAGCGGACTTCCACCATCACCCGCAAGACCCCGAGGCCCAGTACGCCATCAGCCTCCTGAGGCATTGGGATGGCGAGGCCAGGATGGATTCCGCCGCTACCTTGGTTTGCGAAGTCACCCGCCAAGCCCTGCTCGAACGCATCCTCAAACCCAAACTGGGCGACGACCTCTCGGGCTACCACTGGGGAATGAGCACCACATTCCTCGAGAACGTGTTGGCGAACAACTGGACGCGCTGGCTCCCGCGCGGCGATTCCTCTTTCGAGGAAACCTTGATAAAGAGTCTTGAAGAGGGTGTGAAGCAAATCCCCAGCCGGGTGGGCAGTCGAAGTCACGACGCCTGGAAGTGGGGCAATACCATTCCCCTGACTTTCTACCATCCGCTGGGTCAAGGTTTTCCCCCTTTGGGCAGGCTGCTGGATGTCGGCCCTTTTCCGCAGGCAGGGACTGCGACCACTGTAAAAGCGACAACCAGCCGTCACGGTCCTTCCATGCGCATGGTCGTGGATCTCTCTACCCTCGACCATTCGGTTCAGAACATTACTCTCGGCGAATCCGGCCAAGCGTTCAGCCCTTACTACCAGGACCAGTTCGACGCTTGGTACAACGGCCGTAGCTTTCCCATGTCCTTCAGCGATGCGGCGGTTGAGCAGGCCGCTGTTCATAAGCTGGTTCTAAGGCCTGAGAAGAAGTAATCCGTATGTTCTTTTGCTATTCTGATTTGTGGCCGAAACCACCCGGCAGGCGTCATCGGCAATGCGTGGGTGCAGCCTTTCGCAAGTTCGATTACTGGAACCCCCTCACCC
>JBAVYG010000676.1:0-3310 GCA_049698675.1 Terriglobia bacterium | reverse complement strand
GAAAATCCAACCCACCGTCCGGCGACTTCACGCGGGCCCCCGCCGGCCATGCGTAAAGACGGTAGCTCTTGGGGTCTAACTCGAGATGGTAGTGAGCAATCATGAAGGCAATTTGCGGATCAAATTTCCACGGCTGCACCACGCGCTTGGCCGTGAGCAGTTTTCCTTCCGCGCTGACCACAAAGCCTGTTCCGGATTGGCTGAACTTTTCTCTGGCCTGGGTCTTGGGATCTACCAGGGCGTACTCGCAGTACAAGAGATAGAGGGCAGGCCGAGCGGCTGCCGAGAGGGTCTGCTCCTCGGTGAGCTTAGCCGAGTGGTCTTTGCCAAGAGCCTGTGCTGCTGGGGAGGAAGGGTCGGAGAGCGTGTCCAGAATCTTGCCCGCCGCCATCTGGAGGAGGGGGTTCCCCGAGAACAGGTTCAGGGGAACGTCTTCGTTCAACGCCACAGGGATGACCAACTGCTTGGTCCGTAGCGCGAGCTTCTCGGCCGCGTTCAATTTGACTTCGATGAAATTCTCCCCCGTAATCCGGATGGAGTCCCTTTCCAGGATTTCCACAACCGGCTTGAGAGAGTCCAATTCCGCGAACACGATGGTGCACTTCAAAGGAGACGGCAGGTCCACAACCTCCTTTTTTGAAAGCTGGAACTCCTGCTCAAACGTCTCGAGGTGAACCGGCACGGCGTTGACTCGAACGTCCTGAAAGTAAATGCGCTGAATAGTGGCAGCACGATCCACGGGCTTGATGCGCAAATAGAGATTCAACACCAGTCGCTCGAGGTTGATATCCTGGTAGGTCATATTCTTGTAGATCACGAGCTTTTCCGGGGCCAGGTTCGGCTTCTTTTCCAGGTCCAAGTGATAGACCTTCGCTCCGCGAAGTTCAGCGGGGAGTTGACCGGCAGGAGTGTCTTTCTGAAAACCGCGCGCAGGAGGAGTACCGGGGTGTGCGCCCAACGAAGTGAGCAGGAGCAAGAGAGGTAAGCGCCGTGATATCATAATCGTCAAGGAGCCCGGTTCGCCAACCGAGGAGGCGTCCAAAGCAAGTAGCGTGGACCTGAAGGGCAGGTGCGCGGTTCGTTCGAGAATGCCGCGCAAAGCCCGCCGACCTACAAAACAGGTCGGCGCTACGCGCTCTGCTCCGCTACAGGCTGTCTCCAGAGAATTTCGTAAATTTCCACCGGAGCTTCCTTGCCTTTCACCCTAATGGCTTCAAGGCGTCGCGCGGGGAAGCCACCATTGATTTCCCCGAAGGTGGATTCTGAAATCAGAATCTGACCTCCGGCGGCGTTGGCGCACAGCCGGGAAGCCAGATTCACAGCGTCACCGATCACGGTGTAATCCATGCGTTTTGATGAGCCGATGTTCCCGGCGGTTACTGGGCCGGTATTAATGCCCAGCCCCATTTGTAATGGCTCTTGACCGCGAGCTTGCCAGTGACGGTTGAGAGCCATGAGGGCGCGCTGCATCTCGGCCGCGGTCTTGACGGAACGCTGGGCGTCGTCGGGCTTGGCCAAAGGAGCCCCGAACAGGGCCATAATTCCGTCCCCAAGGTACTTATCCAGCGTGCCTCCATTGTCAAAGATAAGGTCCGTCATTTCGCTGAAGTACTCGTTCAGAAGCTCGACGATTTGTTGCGGCTGCATGCGCTCTGAGAGGCGAGTGAACCCGCGGATGTCCGCAAAGAGAATAGTCGCCGTCTGGTTCTCCCCGCCCAAGTGGATCTCGTCCGGCTTGGCCAGGATCTTTTCCACGATCGCGGAACTCAGGAACCGCTCCAGGGCTTGGCGTTCGATCACGCGCCGGGAGAGTTCGGCGTGGGAATGGGCGCGGTCATAGCTGATCGCGGCTTCCGCGGCGACCACCGAGAAGATGTCCAGCTCTTCCTTGGAGAAGGCCGAGGGCTTGCTGAGACAATCTACATAAAAGAGTCCAAATACCTTGTCTTTGTAGATGAGGGGGGCGCACATCGCAGAGCGAATGCCTGAAATCCGAAGACTTTCGCTGCTGGAGAATCGTTGGTCCTGCGCAACGTCGCGGACCAGCAGCGGCACTCTTTCGTTCATCACCCGGTCGATGACGGTTTTCGACAGTACGGGGCCGCGCGGGTCGCCCCTCTGCCACTCATCCTTATAAAGCAAGACGGCCGGTTTAAATCCCTTTTTCTCGTCCCACAGCATTACGAAGCCGCGTTCCACGTTTTCCATCTGGAACACAAGCTCCATCACGCGCTGCATGACCTCCTCAGGGGTCAGCACTGAGGAAAGCGTCTTGCCTACGGCCAACAGGAGTTTCAGCAGTTTATTTTCCTGCTCCAGAGTTGTCAGCCGGTCCCGGATTGCCCGTTCCGTCGGAACGCCGGCGCCGAGCGGCGGGCCTGGCCCGCTACTCAGGGTATCCGGGCTGATCAGCCCAGTGATATCCCTGCCGGCGTCATGGCCAGCTTCAACATAAAAGGGATCTGGCGTGGCCGCCTCAAACTTGAACTCGAAGATGCCGATGTTGATCCGGTCCTGGTCGGAGAGGCGGAACTCCTGGACTGGCTGGCCGTTCACAAACGTGCCATTCATGCTCCCGAGGTCGATGATCAATACCGTCTCCCCGGGCAACACGGTCACCCGGGCATGTTGGCGGGATACACTAGGGTGCTGGAGCATCAGATCGTTGGAATCAGCGCGTCCGATGCTCACCGTTGACCCACTGATTTCGAAGATCTGAGTCTGGTTCGAAGGGTCGGTTATAACGAATCGAGCCATGAGGGGCGGCCGAACTATTCCAGACGAACCAAATCGGAGAACTCAGGCCGCACGCCGGGGTCCAGGGCAACGATCTGTGCCCGCGAATTCCCCGCATCGATGACTTGGGTTACCTCAAGGACCCCCACTCGCGTGTTCGGGTCAGAGGCTTTGAACAGCACCAAGTGAGAGCCTGGATGGATTCCCTGTGTCGAGGAGCCCATGTCCAGCGTCACGCTGTCACCCACTTTGATACCCTCAACGCCGATCACGTTACCCTGAAGCACCGGCGGGGAGCCAGGCGTTGTGGTCACGGTGGGACTGGGGCCCGGGCTGGTCCCCACACCCAATTGCTTGAACTCGGCCTGCGTTTCATTCCGCAACTTGGTGATGGCAGTTTTCAAGCTGCTGAAGTTTTCCTCGCCCCCTGTCTGCATCGAGGTCACCGCCTGATCCAACTCCTTAAGTGATCGCAGCTGGTTGTCGAGGACCGCTTGAAATTGCGCCTGGTTCTGCCGCAACACCTGAAGTTGCGCGTTGAGCGTCTGCAACTGAGTGGTGAGCGCCTGCACCT
>JBAVYG010000675.1:0-2927 GCA_049698675.1 Terriglobia bacterium | reverse complement strand
CCATGGTTCCAGTACAGCAGCGACTCCGGTCTGCATACCGGTTGGTATGAAGACAGCACGAGCCTGGAAGCTAAATTGGAATTGATGCAGAAATATCATCTTCGAGGGTTTGCGGCGTGGCGATTGGGATTTGAGGATCCCAAATTCTGGACTCTGGCGTCTGTGAAGGGCCGAACCGGGCAGCAAGATCAAAAGCGCCGCTCCCACCGGTCTGGAACTCACGCCAGTCTGGGAGCCGGGGACCGCTAAGGCGTCGCTATGTGATGACAATTCCATCTCCATCGGGACCCCCTCACCCCCAGCACCTCTCCCCCAAGGGGGCGAGGGGAGAGTTGATCCCAATTGACGATTACAGAATTCAGTGACACGTCGAGCGTAGCGCCGGCATCTTGCCGGCATCCAAGAGTGCCGCCGAGACGGCGGCGCTACCTCCGTGCAGGAAGGACACCATGCGCAGCGCTTTCATGATCTTGGTTTCGCTCTTGCTCTCGGCCGCGCCGCTTCTGGGCGCTGCCCGTCGAGATCACACCTGGGCTGTGGCTGCGCCGCCGGGGGTTGATGCCAGAATTCTGCGCCAGCTTGAAGCCTTGGCGGCGCGGGACCAAGCTTTGATCCGGTTCTTCCCCAGTCCAGGTCAGGCGGAGCGCTACCGTCTGCACCCGGGGAACCTGCTCATCGAACTCCACGAGGAACGGAACACTAACTCCTTTGTGAAGGCCTTGAGGTCTGAGGGCGGCGCTCTTCCTATGGAGTTGGCGCGCGAATTGGCGCGCGAAGGCTATATCCTGGAAGCCTCCTACCCTCGCGCTTCCGTGCCGAATCGGCTGCGCATTACGGCAGCCGGCGCAGCGGGGTTTCATCACGCCTTGCTGCGGGTTCCCGATTTGCTGGTGATTTGGCCCTCCAGCTTGCCCTCCAATCTGGTGCCTCGCCCTCAGGCGATTCGCGTGGAAAAAGGGGGGACTGAGGTGGTCATTTCAGACTTTCCATCATTTCCTGAGCGCGGCATTGTCGAGGGATTCTATGGTGTCCCCTGGTCCCACCAGGACCGGGTCGACATCTTGCGTTTCGAAGGCCAGCACGGCATGAATGTTTACTATTACGCGCCCAAGCACGACCCCTATCATCGGAAGCTGTGGCGCAACCCTTATCCAGCGGATGAAATGAAGCGTCTTGCGGAGTTGGTCAAGGCGTCCCATGCCAACTTCGTGGACTTTTGTTTTGCGATCAGCCCGGGCCTTTCCATGACCTACTCGAGCGACGAAGATTTTCGTGCCCTCACCAGCAAGCTCGAGAGTGTCGGCAAGCTGGGTGTTTCCTGTTACGCCCTCTTCCTGGATGATGTTCCCCAGGAGCTTCAAAATCCGGCGGATCAGGCGCGCTTTAAGACTCTGGCCGAGGCGCACGTTTACCTTGTCAACAAGCTTGGCCGGCGCCTTAAATCGCAATCTGCCGAGAACCATCTAACGGTTACGCCCACCGTTTACACCAACGAGTGGGGCAGCCGCGATTACATAAAGGAACTGGGGGCCGGAGTAGATCCCGGCGTGAATATCGTGTGGACCGGCACGGAGGTCGAGTCACCGGCCATCACTGTCGCCCAGGCGCGGGAGTGGGGCCGGTTTCTGGGGCGCAAGCCGCTGCTTTGGGACAACTTCCCCGTCAACGATGAACACCCCTGGCGGGTGTTTCTCGGCCCGGTGCGAAATCGGGATGCGAATTTGCCGGTGGCAGTGGAAGGACTCCTCTCCAACCCTATGAATCAATCCCACGCTTCGATGATCGCGCTCGAGACCGTCGCCGACTATCTTTGGAATCCACAGGCTTACGAGCCGGCGAAGTCCCAGCGACATGCCGTCGAAAGCCAGTTCGGAAAGAGGGCCTCCCAACTGCTGGCGGCCTTTCTAAAAACCTATGGTGACTACTGGTGGGATGAGAACATTTTCACCCCGCTGTTCCTTGAACGCCGCTACCCCATTGATGTCGCCAAAGTCGATTCAGGTATTGCCCAGCTCGATTCGGCCATGGGACCACTTCGCAGCCAACCGCGCCTTGAAAACCTGGTCAAGGAAATTTCTCCCTTCCCGAAAAAGACACGCGAACGCCTGGCCGAGGTTACGGCTGATCCGGCCTTTCTGCACTTAGCGGACGGAAAGCTGCGCTGGCGGGAGGACTATGATTTGTTAACCGCACCCAAGTTGGCCGCAACGCCGAACATCGACGGGGATTTTAGGAAGTGGGAGAACGGGCCACTGTACGTGCTCGACAGCGCCTCGAAAATCCGGGCGGGAACGAACCTCTGGAAAGGACCGGCGCAGTTATCGGCGCGCGTGGCGTTAGGGTGGGACGATGACTACCTCTATGTGGGAGTGGACGTTACCAACCCCGAGCTCTATCAGCCCTTCTTCGAGCGTGGCATCGAGAAGGGAGACGGGTTCGAGATCGCCTTGGAAACAGCTTTCCATAAGAACTTCCTGGCCGTCCGCCCGACAGGCGATGAATACTCGCTTTGGTTCAGCCCGGGCGATTTCAAGGAAGTGAAGCCGAGCCTTTTCTCCGACGAGGATTATTTGCCGCTTCGGCCCCGGAAGCATGATTACAACCGAGAGATCAAGAGCGTCTGGAAGACGACCGCCCACGGCTACGCGGGCGACATCGCCATTCCCGTGTCGTTCTTCGAGGGCGGAAAATTTACGGGCGGATATGAGATCGGCTTTGCATTCAACGTACAGAAGGTGTTTCCTTCCCCCCAGGCGGTTGAGCAAGAAGAACGGATCGTTTTCACTTCCAAGGCGGATCAGTTGTTCCGCGCCAGTATTAACAACCCCTCAAGCCTTCAGCGCCTGGTGCTGGTGGAAGTGCCCGCGCGATAGTTCGAGGAACCGAGGCCCGTAGCCAGGATTCAGGATTCAGGAGTCAGGATTCAG
>JBAVYG010000674.1:0-2908 GCA_049698675.1 Terriglobia bacterium | reverse complement strand
GATGGTGCCGCTGGCCTCCCTGCTGGCCCATTCGCCCGATCCGGACGGCGCCCTAAACCTTCTGGAACGGTACGCGCAGGAAGCCTTGGCAGACGTGCTGGGCGAAATCGCGCGCTACCCTGTGGCCTTGTCCTACCTGGTGGCGATCTTCGGCTACAGCGGGTTTCTGGCGGAAACTTTATTGTCCGAGCCGAGCCTCGTCCTCCAGTTTGCTCACGACCGCAACTTTACCAAACTCAAATCCAAAGAAGACTTGATGCAGGATTATGCGCGCTTCGCCACCACCAACCCTGACCCCTGGCTGGCGGCCCAATTGGCGCGCTTCAAGCGGCGCAATTACTTGCGTATCGCAATGAGGGATGTGCTGGGCCTTTCGACTTTGGGTGAGACGACCTTGGAACTGGCCACCCTGGCGGACGTGATTTTGACCAACACGCTTCTTTACTGCGGCGGCGAATTGGACAAACGCTATGGCCAGCCCCAGTACCATGACCCGCAGGGCCGCATCGCGCGCAGCGGGTTCAGCATTATCTCGCTGGGCAAGCTGGGCGGCAACGAGTTGAATTACAGCTCCGATATCGACCTGCTCTTTCTTTATTCCCACGACGGTGAAACAGCCGGAGGGAACGAGTCCGTCGTCACCAACAAAGAGTACTTTGTCCGCTTGGCCAATGCCATCACCCGGACCATTACCCAGCCGACACCCCAGGGCGAAGTCTTCCGCGTCGACTTGCGTCTGCGTCCGGAAGGGGACCAAGGTGACTTAGCCATCTCGTTGAAGTCGTCCCTGGAGTATTACGAACACCGGGCGCGGGATTGGGAGTTGCAGATGTTGATTAAGGCTCGCCACTCGGCCGGCGATGCCTGGCTGACTCGCGATTTCCTGCGCGGCGTCGAGCCGGAGATCTATGGGTCGCCGGGCGATTTTGAGGCCGTCGAAAGCGTTCTGTGGTCGCGCGAGCGAATCTCCAGAAGAAGGCGTGAGAGTGGCGGCCAGACGGTTGACGTCAAGCAGCACCAGGGTGGCATCCGGGATATCGAGTTTCTGGCCCAGTGCCTGCAACGACTGTACGGGGGCCATGACCCGTGGGTTCGCTCCGGTGGGACTCTCTTTGCGCTGCGCAAGCTGAATGACAAAGGATGGCTAAGCGACCACGATTACGCCCGTCTCACGAATTCCTATGCATTCCTGCGCAAGGTGGAGCATTGCGTCCAGCTCGAACTCGGCCAGCAAACGCACCGCGTGCCGACCGGCGCGCAGGCCCTGGATCGTCTTGCCCGCCGCGTGGGCGTGGCCGCCGGCATGCTCGAATCGCCGGGAAAGGCGCTCTTACAGAAGCTGCAAGATGGGTTTGAGAAAGTGGACGAGATCTACCAACGCGTGATCCATCCTCGCACCCCGCCTTCGGGGGGTAAGGGGTTTGAGCTTAAGCCGCTTCCTTCGATTACTCCCGACCTTGGGCATGCCTCGTACGATTCCACCTTGAGTTTCCTCAACGCCCAGGCGCCGGACATAGCGAGCTGGGTCCAGGAGGCTGAAATTCCCGAGCGCTCTCGCAAGAGCGCGGCGAGATTCCTCACTGCCTTGCTCGAGTCGCCGGAGCGGTTTGCCCTGGTGCGCGAGAAACCTGAACTCCTCCGGCGCGCGCTGGAAGTGGTAAGCGAGAGCGAATACCTCGGCGAACTTCTTATTCGCCATCCCGAGGACATGATCGTTTTCGCCTCCTCGGAAATTCCGCCGGCAGCGGGACAGATGGAAATCGACTTGAAAGGGTCGGAAGACGCCGGACCTCATCCCTGGGCGTTGGAACCGGTGCTTGCGATGCGCCAGAAGATGGCGGTGCTCCGCAGGCATTTCCTGGCCCGTGTTTTGGAGCTCGGTGCGGCGGATTTGGCCTCGCGGGAATCAAGCTTTTGGATTCTGAAACGCTGGTCAGCGGTTGCCGCTCGGTGCGTTTCCAGCGCCTTGCAGATTGCGGCGTCGGTCCTCGAAACGAAAAGCCTCGTGGAACGGAACCTTCCGTGGCCGTTTGCGGTGCTGGCGCTCGGACGGCTGGCATTGAACGAGTTTGACCTCGCCTCGGATGCCGACTTGATCTTCGTTACGGGCCCCGAAGTGGGACGAGACGAGCTGGATTTCTGGAAACGGCTGGCGGCGAAAATGATCGACGTCCTCTCCAGCTACACGCGCGAAGGAACGGTGTTCGCCGTCGATACACGGCTTCGACCTCGTGGCCAGGAGGGCGAACTGGTGGTGACGCAGGAGGAATTCCTCAGCTATGTCCGGGAACACGCCCAGGTGTGGGAGGGATTAACCTACCTCAAAGCGTGCCACGTGGCGGGCAATGCCGAACTAGGACGAGAGACAGTTTCCCGGCTCGTGACCGCTGTCTTCGACCGCTTCGCCGCTTACCCATCGCTGGCCACCGAACTTCGCCAAATGCGGCGTCGGCTGGAAAGAGAAGTGCCTGTTCCACCCACCAACACTAAGACCGCTGCGGGAGGGTATTACGACATCGATTTTGCCGTATCTCTCCTCCGCTTGCGAGGACACATAACAGCTCAACCAGGCGCTAATATGGCTGAACAAATCGCCGCCTTACGCTCCGCGGGGCTCATGAATGAGGAGGACAGCAAAGTTCTATCGGGTGGAGCGAACTTCCTTCGCTCGGTAGACCATGCCATCCGATTAGTGACAGGGAAGGCTGCCGACGGGTTACCGGATCGAGCCGGTCATGCCGAAGCAGTCGGAAACCTGGCTCGCCGCTGGGGGTTGATCGCTGGCTCGGAGACCCTGGCACAGAGGCTGCAAGAAATGCGGCAGCATGTGCGTGATGTTTACCGTAGACTGGTCGGCGCCGAGTGAGAGCTTTGGAGTGCGGCAGCTTGCTGCCGCTTTTGCGTCTCG
>JBAVYG010000673.1:0-12767 GCA_049698675.1 Terriglobia bacterium | reverse complement strand
CTTCCGCACCGCCTCCCGGATGCCCTCCAGCATTGCGTCGGAGAGATCCTCCGTCGAAACCTGGCAGGTTGGGATTCCAAGGTCATGTACTTTTTGCAACGCCTTATCGGGGTCTCTTCCCATATCCAAAATCAAGCCCAGGCGCATGCCTTTTTGGGCGGGGGCAGCGGGAAGTCCATGCATCAGCCCAACGGTCCCCGCAGCGGCGGAAACTTTCAGGAAATCGCGTCGGTCGAGTGTTTGCATTGATGGTTACCTCGTGAAACAGGATTCAGGAGTCAGAACCGAAACTCGAAAATCGAAATTGGAAACTCGAAAACCGCTCAATGGGTCAACCCGCGTAAGCGGGAATCCACAACCTCATAGACCCCCGCTTTCGCGCAGGTGAGGTTGCGCGCGGCGAATTTCGGGTTTCGAATTTCAAGTTTCGGCATCCTTCTGACTTCTGACTCCTGACTCCTGACTCCTGTCTTGTTGACAACTTCTGAGCGTAGAGCATAGTATCCAATTTTGGGCACAATTGCTCGGGATTAGCGATGAAATCCTGTGAGTGATCCGACATGAAACAAGCATACCTGGATTGCTTTTCCGGCATTAGTGGGGACATGTTTGTCGGTGCATTGGTGGACCTAGGCTTGCCGCTGGACCGGCTGTTTGCCGAACTGAGGAAGATTCCACTGGGCTTTTACGAGTTCAAGCGCACGCGCGCGGTGCGGGGACATCTGGTGGGAACCCGGATCGAGATCAGCATCCCGGGGAAGCAGCCCAGCCGGAAGCTTGGGGGCATCGCGGAACTGATTGTGCAGAGCGCACTGTCGGAAAGCGTCAAACAACGCGTCCTGGAGGTTTTTAACCGCTTGGCGGAGGCGGAAGGAAAGCTGCACAACATGCCACCCACAGAAGTGCACTTCCACGAGATTGGCGCGGTGGATTCGATTCTCGACATCGTGGGAACCTGTGTCGGGCTCGAGTTGCTCGATATTTCTGCGCTCACCTGTTCGCCGGTGAATGTGGGCAGCGGATGCGTGTATGCGGCGCACGGTTCGTTGCCGGTTCCGGCTCCCGCCGCTCTCGAACTACTGAAGGATGTCCCCATCTATTCTTCGGGTGTCGGGGGAGAACTGGTGACTCCAACCGGGGCGGCGCTCATCACTACGCTGGCCGCGAGCTTTGGACCCATCCCGGCAATGAAAGTGGAGCGTATTGGATACGGGGCTGGAGCAAGGGAAATTCCGGGGCAGCCGAACCTGGCGCGCTTGCTGGTGGGGCAGAGCGCTGAGGTCGTGACGACACGGGACGGCGTTCCCGGGGATGAAGTGGTTTCCGTGATTGAAGCCAATGTGGACGACATGAGCCCGCAGCTTTACGGCTTTTTCGTTGACCAGGCTCTGGCCGCAGGCGCGCTGGACGTGACTTGCACTCCCATCCAGATGAAAAAAAACCGCCCCGGAATCCTGGTGAGTGTGCTTTGCACTCCCGAGACCAGCGATGCACTGGCCCAACTGCTCTTCGAGCAGACGACGACTATCGGCGTGCGCATCTACGAGGCGCGGCGCAAGGTTCTGGAACGCGAACTCCTCAGCGTGGAGACGCCTTACGGTGCAGTCAAGGTCAAAGTGGCCAGGCGGGACGGGAAAGCGCTGAATGTCGCGCCGGAATATGAAGATTGCCAGCGCTTGGCGACGGAGAAGGGCGTTCCACTCAAGCAGGTGATCATTGCGGCGCAAGCAGCCTACCTGCAAGGGGGCGAGAAGCCTGAGGTCGAACCCTCCCCCGAAACCACGGCTAGGGCGCCAGAGGCCGAAGCCCCCGCCGAGCTAGCAACCCCGGATGGCGAGGGCGAGAAGGCGACGGGCGCATGAAAGAGTTCTACATCACCACACCTATTTACTATCCCAACGCCCGGCCCCACGTCGGCTCGGCGTACACAACCATCGTCTGTGACGTGCTGGCACACTACAAGCGCATGTGCGGTTACGACGTGGCATTTCTTACCGGCACGGACGAGCACGGGGAGAAGCTCGAACGTGCGGCAGCCGCCGCGGGCGTAACGCCCAGTCAGTTTGTGGCGGAGAAGCGAGAGCTTTTCGTCAAGCTGTGGGAGAAGCTCGGTATACCCGTGAGCGTCTATCCCGACGGAAAACCGGATTCGCTGCGCTTCATTTACACTACCCACCCCGATCATGAACGGTCGGTCCAGCGCCTGCTGGTTCGCGCCCGCGAGCGAGGCTTCGTCGACAAGCGCCGCTACGAGGGGCGGTACTGCGTTTCCGATGAGCGATACGTCTCCGAAGGTACGGACCCGGTGAACTGCGATATCTGCGGGAGGCCGGCAGAGCTGATCAGCGAAGAGAATTACTTCTTCAAGCTTTCAGCCTTCCAAGATCGTCTGCTGGAACTGTACGACAAGCATCCCGAATTCGTGCAGCCGGACTATCGCCGGAACGAAGTCAAGAGCTTCGTGAAGAGCGGGCTGCGCGACATTTCGGTAAGCCGCAAGCGCCTCAAGTGGGGCATCCCGTGGCCCGATGATCCCGAGCAGGTCTTCTACGTGTGGTACGACGCGCTCACCAGCTACATGACGGGCATTGGCTACGCACAGGGCGAAAACGGCAGCGCGGAGTTCCAGAAGTATTGGCGCAACAAACCGGGTGAGTCGGGAATTGTCCATATGATCGGCAAGGACATCCTGCGCTTCCACGCCGTCTATTGGCCCGCGTTCATCATGGCAGCGTATCCAGACCAGCCGGAGATGCTGCCCACGACGGTGTTTGCGCACGGATGGATTTACTACGAGCAAGATAAGATGTCGAAGTCGAAGGGCAACGTGGTCTATCCCGAGCCGATTGTGGACGCGCTCGACTCCTTCGGCGCGCCCGGCAACGACGCCCTGCGCTATTACTTGCTGCGCGAGGCGCCGTTCGGGCAGGACATGAGCTTTTCGTATGAGGGGTTGATTCAACGCTACAACTCGGACTTGGCGAATGACCTGGGGAACCTCGCGAACCGGACGTTGACCATGTTGCACCGCTATTTTGATGGTTTCCTTCCAGAAGTCTCGGGGGTGCTCGGCGAGGGAAGCTTGCCTCAGCATAATTTCACCGTGCTGGGTAAGGTGACCATTCAAGATTTCCAGAGCTGCTTTGATTCCTGCGACTTCTCTGTCGGCTTAGATGCAGTTTGGCGACTCATCTCAGTGACAAACCGTTACCTCGGCTATACTCAGCCATGGGCGATCGCAGAAGATGCGTCGCGGCGAAGCTTCCTTGCGAACATTTTGCGAACCTCGGCTGAGGCCCTTCGTCTTGCCGCCGTGCTGCTCCACCCAATTATGCCAGTTGCGATGCGCAACTTGTGGCAACAACTGGGCCAGGGCGTGGCGCTTGAAGATCAGCGGATGCGTGAGCTCGACTGGGATACTCGGCGGGATCCCTCAAGCCTTCACCTTCGGGCTGGCACCAAAGTTGGTAGACCCGACGCCATCTTCCCGCGACTTGACAAGGCGGCGACACTGGCCAAGCTTGACGAACTCGCCGAAGCCGACCGCAACCGAGACAAACCCAAGGAGGCATTCATACCCGTGCAAACAGAGAAAAAACCCGAAGCGGTGCCCGCGACCGGGCCCGAACAACGAATCCCCAGTCCCCAGTCCCCAGCCCCCAGTCCCCAGCCCCCAGCCCCCAGCCCCGCGCAGATTTCCATCGAGGATTTCGCCAAGGTGGACATGCGAGTAGGCGAAGTGAAAGCCGCCGAGCGCGTTCCTGGCGCTTCAAAACTCTTGAAGCTGATGGTGGATATCGGCTCGGAAGTCCGCCAGCTTGTGGCCGGACTGGCTGAATACTATCAGCCCGAAAACCTGATTGGAATGAAAGTCGTGGTGGTCACCAATCTCCAGCCGCGCAAACTTCGCGGGGTGGAGTCGAACGGCATGATCGTTGCGGCTTCTGGCGGCGAGCAGGGCAGGCCCGTCCTCGTGACGTTCAAAGAGGACGTGACGAATGGGGCCAGGCTCAGGTAATTGAATCATTGATTCATTTGTTCATTGACTCATTGAATCGTCGAATCACGAAATCGTTGATTCAGGGGCTTGGTACTTCAATGGATCAATGAATAAATGAATCAATGAATAAATTCCTACTGGATTCTCACGCCCATCTTGACGACCCGGGCTTCGATGCTGACCGCGAGGCGGTGATCGAACGGGCCCGCGCAGCCGGCCTGCGCTATCTCTTGGCGGTGGGAGGCGGCACGGGACCGGATAATCTCGAAGGGTCCATCACCCTTGCCGAGTCCCACGATTGGATTTACGCCACGGTGGGCGTTCACCCCCACGAAGCGAGCCATCTCGAGGAACGTCACGCCGAGCAAATCCGCAAACTGGCGCAACATTCCAAGGTGGTGGCCATTGGTGAAATCGGCCTCGACTACTATCGCGACCACTCCCCTCGCGAGATTCAGAAGCTGACCCTCATCCGCCAATTGGAATTGGCCCGCGAAGCAAGACTGCCGATTGTTATTCATTGCCGCGATGCCTGGCCAGACCTCACGGAGATTATTCAGGCCCACTGGAAATCGAGCGGGCTGGGCGGCATCCTGCATTGCTTCTCGGGCGATCGCCAAGATGCGCTGAAGTTTCTCGACTGGGGATTCCAGGTTTCGTTTGCGGGCAACGTGACATATAAGAAAGCGGAGAACCTCCGCGAGGCGGCGCGGGCGATTCCACTGGACCGTTTATGGATAGAAACCGATTGCCCCTACCTTGCCCCCGTGCCACACCGGGGTAAGCGCAACGAGCCGGCCTTTGTGATCGAAGTCGCCCGGACGCTGGCCGCTCTCCGAAACCTGAGCGTAGAAGAGTTCGGGGAAATCGCGGTCCGGAACTTCGAACGGTTTTTCGCGCTAGACAGCCAATAGTTATGTATTTCAACTGCTGGAAGTGCCGCGAGCGGATTGCGTATCCATCCGGAAGCCCTGTGGGCACGCTCGACGTCTGCCCCAAGTGCGGCGCCGACTTGCATGCCTGCCGCAATTGCCAATTCTACGACCCCGGCAAACATAATCAATGCGCTGAGACGCAGGCCGAATGGGTCCGCGATAAAGAAGCCGCTAACTACTGCCGCTACTTCCGACCTAATCCCACCCTACTGGCAAGCGCGGATTCCCCCGCCTCTAAGGCCGACGACGCCAAGAAGAAGTTCGACTCGCTGTTCAAGATTTGAGGGACTGGTGTTGAGGCACGGCGCCATGCACGCAAGCTATGACAGTATGTGGTTTCTCTGATAGACTCGCCCTGATTGCAGATTCAAGATTCCAGATTCAAGAGGCGCGCGGTGCGGTACGAACGGTTTGAGCAACTTCCGGTCTGGCAAGCCAGCGTCGAACTGGCTCTGGCGACCTACGCCATGAGCGCGCAGCCGGCCTTCCGGCGTCAGCGCAGTCTGCGTGACCAGCTCGAACGTGCCGCGCTCTCCGTTTCGAACAACATCGCTGAGGGGTTTGAAAGGGGAACGAATTAGGAATTGCTCACTTTTCTGTATATCGCTCGCGGCTCCGCGGGAGAAACACGCTCGATGCTGTGCCTGCTCGAACGCATGCCCGCTTTCAGCAATCTGGAATCCAAAATCTTGAATCTGAAATCCAGAGCCGAAAGCATTTCCAGGCAGCTCGGCGCTTGGATTCGCACGCTGCGGGATTCCGAGATGAAGGGCCAGCGCTACGTTGCAGAGAAAACGCGCCGGGTGACCCAAGCCCGCCTGGAACGCGAGGATTTCCTGAGGAAATTGGAGCAGATTCGGAAGGGGAGTGCCCCAGGTACAGAAAAGCCTTGAGACGAATCCGCCTCTTTTCTTGAATCTGGAATTTGAGATCTCCGATTCCGCACCCGCCTCGACTCCAAGGCCGTAGACCCCAAGAAGAAGTTCGACTCGCTGTTCAGAGGTTAGCTGCGCTGCCAAGCTGCACCAGCGCTCCGCTTCTTCAAGTTGGTCGCGGCCAGAAGCGCAAGCAGCCCTGTTCCCATTTAGCACAGGCTAAGCCACGTCAAACCCACCGGCCTTTTCAAAGGCATCGGCGACGCGCAGGAGCCTTGCCTCGTCGAAGTGTCTGGCGAGAAGTTGCATGCCCACCGGAAGGTGTGGTTCTCCTTGGGTCTTTCCGCACGGAACGGAAATGCCGGGGATGCCGGCTAGGCTGGCGGTAACGGTGTAGATATCGGCGAGATACATTTGCAGGGGGTCGTCCATACGCTCGCCGAGCTTGAAGGCGGGGATGGGGGATGTTGGGGTGACGATCACGTCCACCTCGTCAAATGCTTCCAGGAAATCCCTGGCGATGAGGGTGCGCACTTTCTGGGCTTTCAGGTAATAGGCATCGTAATAGCCGGAGCTCAGGACGTAGGTGCCAAGCATAATGCGCCTCTTCACTTCGGCGCCAAACCCTTCGCAGCGTGTCTGCTTGTACATCTCTTGCAAATCCGCGTACTCAGCGGAGCGGAACCCATAGCGCACGCCATCGTAGCGCGCCAGATTCGAGCTGGCCTCAGCCATGCAGATGATGTAGTAGCAGCCAATGGCATAATCGGTGTGGGGAAGGCTTATGGGAACGACCTGGCATCCCAGCCTCGCCAGCAAGTCAACTCCCTTTTGGATGTTATCTCCAATTTGCGGATTGAGTCCCTTGAGATACTCGCTTGGGACGCCCACCTTGAGGCCGTGCACGTCTTGATCCAGCCCTGCGACGTAGTCCTCAACCGGAATATCCGCCGAGGTGGAGTCGTGCGGGTCGCGGCCCGCAATCGTCTGCAGCAGACGCGCCACATCGCGGACGGAGCGGCCGAATGGCCCAATGTGATCGAGCGAGGAGGCGAAAGCCACCAGTCCGTATCGCGACACCCTGCCGTACGTCCCCATCATGCCCACAATTCCACAAAGGGCCGCCGGTTGCCGGATGGAGCCGCCCGTGTCAGAGCCAAGAGACGCCACGGCCATATTCGCCGCGACCGCCGCGGCGGAACCGCCACTCGATCCTCCGGGGACTCGGGTTAAATCGTGAGGGTTGTGGGTGGTGAAAAAACCGGAGTTTTCCGTTGAAGATCCCATCGCGAATTCGTCGCAATTCGTCTTGCCTAGAATGACCGCGCCTGCCGCCTCCAACCTTTCCACGGCGGGGGCATCGTAGGGGGCGAGGTAATTCGCAAGAATCTTCGAGGCGCAGGTGTTCCGCAGGCCTCGGGTCAGAATCACATCCTTCACCGCCACGGGGATTCCACCCAGCGGACCCAAGGGCTCGCTGGCGGCAAGCTGCCTGTCAATCTTTGACGCCTGCTGCAGGGCGCGTTCAGGGCACAACTGCAAAAAGGCACGGACCTCTTTGTCGCGCCGCTCGATGTGATCAAAGTGAGCTTGCGCAACCTCCACCGCAGATGTTTCGCGCTTGACCAGAAGGTTATGGAGTGGGTCGATAGTGAGTTCAGTTAGGTTCATTCGTACGAATTAACTCTCCCCTCCGGCGAAATTGGGTCCTTGCCCTCTCCCTTTGGGAGAGGGTGTCCCGCTGCCGGCGCTTTCACCAGCCGGAACGGGACGGGTGAGGGGTCAGTTGCACGCTAACGACTGATCAGAGGGTGAACACGACGAAGTAACCCCTCACCTGGCTCGCTCCGCTCGCCACCCTCTCCCCAGGGGAGAGGGCAGTGTTTCCCCCAAGGTCGCCGCCGCTTACTCCTCCTTTTCGATGACGCGAGGAACACGGAAACAACCCGCGCTCTGATCGGGAGCGTTGGCGAGGGCCTCGTCCTGCTCGAATGTCTTGTGCGGCTCGTCTGCCCGCAGGGAAGGGTTCGCCGCAGCGGGATAGGTCACCTGCGCCATGGGTTCCACTTGCGAGGTATCCAGTTCATTCAGCTTCTGCATGTGCTGGAGAATGGAATCGAGCTGCGGAAGAAATTTCTTCACCTCTTCGGGAGTTAATTCGAGGTGGGCGAGTTCGGCGACGTAGCGCACGTCCTTTTCTTCGAGTGCCATCAGGCCACCTTTCCACGCTTGCGTCCGAGGTATTTGGCGTCAGGCCGTCCGATCACTTGCGCCATGTCGGGAGCCATGCCGGAAACCTGTCTCGCCCAATCCTTCCGGTTGGGTTTGGAGACAGGTAGATTTTCTGGCCGCCACTGTGCCCTGTCGCTGCGACCGAGCTTGCCGACGCGTAAGATCCTGAGATGTTTTACCACGGGCTTGCCCAAGAAGTTGTTAACATGCGCCCGGATTTCCTCCGCCATCTGTCGCAGGGGTTCGGCCCAGTCGGCATCGTCCGTGGCCAGCGTCAAAGTTCCCGCGCTGAACGCCACTGGCCGGCACTGCCTGGCCAGTGCCTTTCCTGCCACGCGAGTCCAGAGAGGAGCCAGGACTTCGACCACGGGGGGTTCCAGGCGGGACAATTGAGGCTTGAGGACCTTGGGCAGAATTATTCCGATCTCTTCCATCGCTTGGCTCCGACGATCCGGAATTCTCAGGTAGATAGATTTGGCAGTCTAGCACATCGGGGCCAGTCGAGGGAATTACTTGTGACCCTGCTCGCAGGTCTCCTATAATTCCAGCGCATGCGTTTTCTCCTTGCCTCAGCTTCGCCACGGCGCCGGGAATTGTTGCGCAACGCCGGCTTCGATTTCGATGTCCAACCCAGCCATATCCTTGAAGAGATCCAGCCGGGCGAGCCGCCGGAGGAATTTGCGCGCCGCGCGGCGCGTGAGAAGGCCGTGCAAGTCGCGGCGTCCTGTCCTGCGGGCAGCTTCGTCTTAGGCGCGGATACGGTGGTCGTCATCGACGGAGAGACGCTGGGAAAGCCGTCAGGCCGGCAGGACGCTGCGCGCATGCTCCGGCTTCTATCTGGTCGAACCCACCAGGTGCACACCGGCATTTGCCTGGTACGGGCGCCAGGCAAAATTGAAGCCCTCAAGCACGAGACAACCTTCGTGACCTTCCGTGAGCTGGATGAGGAAGAGATTTGCAGTTATGTCGAGAGCGGCGAGCCTCTGGACAAAGCGGGCGCCTATGCGGTTCAAGGGCTCGCGTCGAGATTCGTCACCCGCATCTCGGGTTGCTACTTCAACGTGGTGGGCTTGCCTGTCGCGCTGGTTTACGAAACCCTTAAACCGTTCATGAAAGCAGAAGTCAGAAATCAGAAGCCGGAAGTCAGTAGATAGTTATCAGAATCACGGTTTCCTTCAAGATTCTGCCAGAGCCGCTTTTTCCGCGACTTTGACGCGACTCTGGATTCTGCTAAAGGATTATCCGCTCGTCGCCTTCCCGCCTCGTCACCCGTTCCCGGTCAAGGTACTCGAGCAAAGGGATGGCGTATTTCCTGCTCAGTCCCGTGATCTCTTTGAAGACCGCGACGCTGATGCGGTTACTTTGAGCTTTGCGCCGGACAAGCAGCTCCTTCAATTGCTGTAACGCCGAGTGGTGAAAAATCAAATCCTCGGTCACTTTCAGGAGCACGTTCTCCTTGAGCAGGATTTGGAGCAGCTTTTCGGCTCGCGGGCGGTCGATGCGCAGCTTGGCCAGGACCTCCGGCGCGCCGGGAACCGCCAGCCCCCTTCTCTCAAATGCCGCGCTGATCTGATCCTTGGCAACCTGCTCTTCAGGAGTCAGTTGAATCCTGCGTCCTGCGAGCCGCACCGTTTCGCCCTGCACATCTACTTTGCCTTGAGCGGCCAGGGTTTGAAGGAGCGAGTTGAAGAGCAAGTTTGAAGGCGACGCGGGGTGCGGCGAACTTCGGGTGCCGATTCTCGAGCGCAGGTCTTCCTTGGGCAACCCCGCAACCAGAGGGTTTTGGGCGTGGAATTTCTCAAGCTGTTCAATCACCCTTGCGGCCAATTCCTGGAAATGTCCCTGGTGCACGAACAACTCCGGCGGTTGCCCCAGCAGCGCAAGCCGATTCGCGGAGGCAAGCACCCTGCCGACGCGCAGAACCTCGGCAGGAGGCCATCCGGTGCGCGACACGAGTCCAGCGAGGGAAGCTTCTCCGGTTTGTCGCACCAGCCATTCAAGCCTAACTTCCGAATCGCCTTTCTCCAAGGTGTCGAGAAGCGGCGCGACAGTTGCGTCTCCCAAGCGGTGCTTGGGGGGCTGGTTATCAAGGACCGATCCGCCCCCGATGGTGGTGACGGGTGAGAACTGGCGGATGATAAAGCGATCTCCCGGCATTAACACGCTTGGTTCGGAGAGCCGGAGTTGAGCGAACGCACTGCTTCCAGGCGCCAACTCCTTTCCCTCTAACAGAACCACTTCGGCAATCGTCTCGGCTGTGCCACAGTGGAAATGAAACCTGGCGCGGTTCTTCAAAGGCCGTGCCGCGGGCAGCAGGTTCAACCTGCAATCCAAACGCGATGTTGCCTGGAAAAGTCCCGGCGGCGCCAGGATCATTCCACGGGAAATTTCCTTTGCCTCGATGCCGGGCAAGTTTACCGCCGTCCGCTGTCCTGCCAAGGCGGTTCGGGCGGCAGCATTATGAACCTCGATGCCGCGCACGCGCACCCGCCGGCCCAGAGGGTAGATTTCCACTTCCGCGTCCTTCTCGATTCTTCCGGCGATAAGCGTTCCGGTCACCACCGTGCCAAATCCCTTCATTACAAAAGCGCGGTCAATAGGGAGCCGGAAGGGAAGCTCTTCAGGTTTGGGAGTCACCTCCAGCGCCAAGCGTCGCAGCTCGTCCTTGAGGGCTTCCAGACCTTCGCCGGTCTTGGCGCTCACCCGGAGCAGCGGCGCGTCCTCGAGGAAAGAACCCCGCACAAACTCCTGCACCTCCAGCCGAACCAGATCCATGATCTCCCTGTCCACCAGGTCTGACTTGGTGATGGCCACCAGGCCTTTGCGAATCCCCAGTAGTTTGCAAATGTCAAAATGTTCGCGAGTTTGAGGCTTAATGGACTCGTCGGCCGCCACGACAAGGATGACCAGGTCGATCCCTCCCACTCCCGCCAGCATGTTTCTCACGAAGCGCTCGTGGCCCGGCACGTCAATGAAGCCGACACGTATTCCTTCGCCGAGGTCCAGGTGGGCGAAACCGAGGTCAATCGTTATTCCGCGCTTCTTCTCTTCCTCCAGGCGGTCGGGGTCAATGCCCGTCAGCGCCAGCACTAACGCCGACTTGCCGTGATCAATGTGACCTGCTGTCCCCACTATGAGGTGTCGCATCGGTTCTTTGATTATGCGAGAAAGGAGGCCTGGAGGCAATCGCTGCGAAGCTGATCGACCAGTAGGACAAGCCGTGCCTATATTCAACAATGGGATGACTCCCATGCGAGCCTGTACCTGAGCAATCCGCCCACGGGAGTGAAGACCACGGATGGAATACTTACCACGGGATTGAGATTTACCTTTGGAAAGCCTCTGTGATTCCGCAATCTGCAGGGCAGAGGAAGTTCACTTCTCGGCCGCCGGCTTGCTTGGCGGAGTTGCCCCCGGCTTCTCGATTTCAGAGCCCAGCCAGACACTCACCACTACCCAATTCCCAAGGCGTTTTTGCAGAACCAAGTCGTATTTAGCGATGGCAGAGGGGTCTTCCAAGGTTACGGCAGCCAGCGCGCGAAGCCTTTCCGGCGAGAATGTGAGGTTCTGGATCTCCACCTTGACTTCCGGCTTCGGAGCGGCGCGATGAGCCTCGGCACCCACCTGAGATGGAGGAGGAGGTTGAAGCGCCGGGATGAAATAAGTGCGGACGGCTGCATCGATCGAGCCACCAGCTTTCTTGCCTTCCGGCGTGGCCAGGTACTTGGAACGAATCTGAATGACGTCGAGGGCGTTTTCCAGGTCGTCGTGGATGACTACATCGTTCACCTTTTTCTCCGCCTGACGAATCATGTCCGGCAGCTTCGGGTCGGTCCGAACCGTGAGAGCCAGAATCGCTGCCTCGGTCACCGTCCTGTCCGGCTCCGAATCCGACTTGTTGATGACCTCAAAGAGTGTTTGAGTGGCTGGCTCGGCGTCGTACTCAGCCAGGGCGCCGTAGAAAAAGCGTCGCAAGTTGAGATCGCGCTTGTCCTCCAGAAGTTTCCAGAGGACTTGCAACGCCTCTTCGCCCCCGATAAACGCCAGTGACTGTGCGGCGTACTCGGCGGTACGGTCATCCTTGAGGGCCTCGGCCAGTTGCGGAATGATGCCCCGCCCCGCCGCGAATGCGGCGCGAAAGAGCGAGTCCGCCGCCTCGGGGTTATCGGAGCTCAAAATGCCGTCCAAAAGTTCCCCAGCCCAGTCGCCTGGGAGGAGCGCCTCATCCCGGTTGCTGTCCTGATTTTCTGGAGCCTGCGTCGGTGGGACGTTTCCGGGGGGACTGGGGGGCGGCTGTTGCGCCAAGCAGAGGGCGGCGAGGAAAAGGCAGCAGGCCGTGAGCAGAAGGCTCTGCGACACGCGCCTCAGCAAACCTCCGCTGTTCTCTCCGTTCGTGATGCCTTTCATCCTGTGCATTCTGCAGTCTGCCAGTTTTTGGATGCCGAGCGACCCGTAAGAGTTGGAATAACTGCCGTCCCCAGTCCCTAGTCGCCAGCCCGGCCATCCAAGATCAGAGGCAGATCGCGCAGGTCCTGCAAGAGCAAGTCCGGCCCGGCCTCTTCCAGCGCCTGCGGTCCGAATCCATAAGTTACACCACATGTCCAAACGCCCGCGTTGCGTCCTGTAAGCACATCGGTTTCGGAATCTCCGACCATGAGCGTCTTCTCGGCAGGAATCGATAAATGGCTCATCAAAGTCTTAATTCCCATCGGATCAGGTTTTTTC
>JBAVYG010000672.1:0-10872 GCA_049698675.1 Terriglobia bacterium | reverse complement strand
CACCTCCACCTTTCCCAACTCCCGCTTGCTCATCTCTGTTCGCCCCAATCTGACCTCCTTTCGGAGGCCACATTAGGGGACATTTCTATCGAGGACAAAAGGGGACATTATCATGGAGGCACAACAGCTCGAGCCGAAGTCCGAAGGCATTGACACCCCGCGCAAGAAAAAGCCCAAGGAAATAGCTGTTATCACCGAGTGTTGCACCGGTTGCGCCGGTTCCCCGGCCTGCGTTCCTTACTGCCCGGTTCTGGATTGCATGTATTGGGTGCGGGACGAGGAGAACCCTCCCTTCGGCCGCATCGAGGTTGATCCTCAACTCTGTATCGGCTGCAAAAAGTGTACGAGCAAAGGCCCCGACGGATGTTTTCTGGATGGCTGCCCATGGGACGCCATCGAGATGGTGCCCACGGAAGAAGTGGAAACCCGGTTGGGGACGAAGTTCAAGTTTTAGCCTCTCTACTCCGCCTTCCTTTTTTGCCTAACCTTCAGGCGGATTGCCTGCGCGGTCAGGAGCGCCTGCTGCCGGACCCGCTCGGACATTCGCGGCACGCCGGCGGCGAAACGCTCCACATCGGCCAAGGTTTCATGCTGGCCAATCAACACGAGGGCTCGCAAGGCTTCAAGCACTTGCGCTTCCCCGGGCCCAATGACGGCAATCGCATCGCCGGCGCCGATTGGCCCTCCGTCTTTTGCTGCCAGCCGCGCAACTTTTCCGGCCAGTGGTGAGAGAACGTCCACGGAGTTCGCGTGGCCCACGGAACTGATGCGCGCCACGATGCCCCCGCTTTGAACCGCGTCCTGTTCTTTGAGGCAGAATTTGAGCGTCCCGGCCTGTGGGGCAGCCAGCGTAAAGGGTTGCAGCATTTCCCGCAACTGCGGCTCTCCCGCCGCATCGCCGAAGCGCGCCAGCGCCAGCGCCGCATTCCACCGCACCAGCGGCGCAGGGTCGCCAACAAGCGTGTGTAGTGTTTGGTGAAATTCCTCGCAATGGTTGTCCTGGCCCATCACCCAAGCAGCCATGGACCGCAACTGCGGCTCCTTATTCTGCGCCAAGGCGATGATCTCGGGATACCAGCGCCGCGCCATCCCATCGCCGCGCGCCAGCCGGTCCGAAAGCTGCACCAGCGCGTGCTGGGTTTTGTGAGGTACTGAGGTGTCCGATAGATACTGGCTCATCTCCCGCTCGCTCAGTGGCCTGCCAAACCACGTCTGGTACCAGAAAAGAAACGTAATGAGGACCACTAGAATCGGGACAATGAGAATGAGCGTGTTGCGCGGTGAAACAAGCCCGCCCGCCTCAGCCACCCGGCGCGGCGCCTGACCCTCCTGAAAGGAACGACCTTCGCGGGATTGGGATTCAGGTGCAGGCATGCCAGAATTCAGGAGTCAGAATCGAAACTCGAAATTCGAAAATCGAAACTCGCTGCGCGCAACGTCACCGTTTGCCCCAGCGTTACAGAGTATCGCAAGGTCATCAGGCACGTCCATCCCCTCACTCGAAATCCCCGCCTGATGTTCGTGTGCTATCCTGCCGTTGCTCCGGCGGATGGTAATTGAGAGGGAAATGGTGACCATGGAAAAGCCTTGCCCAGACTCGAACCCAGCCGGGTTATGCGCCCGTTGCAGGTACGTTCGGATTATCCAGTCCGATCGAGGTTCGGTTTTCTACCTGTGCCGCCGGAGCCTTACGGACCCTGGTTACCCTCAATACCCGCGCCTTCCTGTGCTCTTCTGCCGGGGCTACGAGGCGGCAGAGTCAGGCGCAGGCTCCAAGACCAATAAGGCACCATAAACCCGTACGCGGAGATTGGGGACTCGATAGTACTAAGAAATTTATTCATTGATTCATTGGTTCATTGAATCATTTGCAGAGTCACGAGTGATACGGCCTTTCAATGAATCAATGAATCAATGATTCAATGGATCAATCCAAAATGACTATGGCGCCACACCATGCGCAACGTTTTGGAAGATCGTCCGTCATAGACGGGCGCTACAACCTAAACCGTCGGCGCGAGTTGCTTCTTCTCCCAGGGTTTGGGGCGACGGTTGGCGGCAAGGATTTTCTTCCGCAGCCGGATGGACTTCGGTGTGACCTCGACGTATTCATCGTCGGCGATGAAGTCGAGAGCTTGCTCGAGGCTGAGCGGGCGGTAAGGAATAAGGCGGATGGCCTCGTCGGCCACCGAGGCGCGCATGTTGGTTTGCTTCTTTTCCCTGGTGACGTTGACGTCGATGTCGTCGGCGCGCGAATTCTCACCCACAATCATGCCCTCATAGACCTCCGTGCCAGGCCCATAGAAAAGCTCGCCGCGCGACTGAAGGTTGTTGAGGGCATAGGCGGTGGTGATGCCGGCACGGTCAGCCACCAGAACTCCGGTGGGGCGAGTGGCCATTTCTCCCTGGTATTCCGTCCAGCCATCAAAAAGGGAGTGCAGCAGCGCCGTGCCGCGCGTCTCCGTGAGCAACTGGCTGCGCAATCCAATGAGTCCGCGTGAGGGAATGCGGAGTTCCAGACGGACGCGGCCGGACCCGTGATTCACCATCTTGGTCATTTGCCCGCGGCGGCTTCCCAGGGTCTCAATCACCAGGCCGGTAAACGACTCCGGGCAATCGACCACAAGGAGCTCGACGGGTTCCAGCAGCTTGCCATTCTCCCTGCGGACCACGATCTGCGGTTTGCCTGCCACCAGCTCGTAGCCCTCGCGGCGCAAGGTCTCGATCAGGATGGCAAGCTGAAGCTCGCCGCGCCCCAGCACCCGGAAGGTGTCCGTTGAGTCTTGCCAGTCCACGGCGATCGAGACATTGGTGAGCAGCTCTTTTTCCAACCGCTCGCGCAAGTGGCGAGAGGTCACGTACTGGCCTTCGCGGCCTGCGAGCGGCGAGGTGTTCACCGTGAGGACGATGGCGATCGTCGGCTCATCGATCACGATGCGCTCGAGCGGAGCGGGCTGCTCGGGGTCGGTGATGGTTTCGCCAATCTGGATGCCCTCGACTCCGGCGAGGGCGACGATGTCGCCGGCGGGCACTTCCTGCACCTCTTCCCGTTCCAGGCCAAGAAAGGTGTAGAGCTTGGTGATTCGAGTCCGGACCAATTCCCCCGAGAGCTTGGCGATAGCCACTTCGTCCCCAAAGTGAACGGCGCCGTTGAACACCCGGCCGATGGCGATGCGGCCCAGGTAGTCGCTGTAGTCGAGGTTGGCCACCTGAAGCTGCAGGGTAGCCTCCGGATCGCCAGCGGGGGCGGGGATGGAGTTCACAATCGCTTCAAACAGTGGCAAAAGGTCTTGCGAGCCGTCGCCGATTTGACGGTGGGCGACACCTTTCTTGGCGTTGGTGTAAAGGACCGGGAATTCGAGTTGGTCCTCCGTGGCGTCGAGGTCGATAAAGAGGTCGTAGATCTCGTTCAGCACCTCGGCGGGCCGCGCATCCTGCCGGTCAATCTTGTTCAGCACGACAATGGGAGGTAGCTTGGCCGCCAGAGCTTTCTGGAGAACATAGCGGGTCTGTGGCAGTGGGCCTTCGCTCGCGTCCACCAGAAGAAGCACCCCATCCACCATCATGAGCGCCCGCTCAACTTCGCCCCCGAAGTCGCTGTGGCCCGGCGTATCCACAATGTTGATCTTGACGCCTTGGAAAAAGAGCGCCGTGTTCTTGGCAAGAATCGTAATGCCGCGCTCGCGCTCGAGATCGCCCGAGTCCATGACGCGCTCTACCACGGCCTGGTTGGCGCGGAAGATGCCGCTCTGTTGCAGCATGGTGTCGACGAGCGTGGTCTTCCCATGGTCAACGTGGGCAATGATGGCGATGTTGCGGATCTGTTGGGTCAAGAGTCTAAACCCCTCTCACATTCTCGAGCGCCCGCGTTCCTTGCCCGCTCGACGCCGCTTCAACCAGACTTGGTTTGGAATGGGTTGGTGGAAGCCGAAGGAATTCTCGAGGCGCACTGGCCTCAACGAGCAGCCTCAACAGGCTGCTGAAGAAAGCGATCGCGGTTTTCCAGCAAGCGCCAAGACAGTATTATACCATGCCCCGTCCCGCGCCGGCTGATTGGAAGCCAGCGCGCGCGGACCAGTTACCAATTCTTCCCAACAATTACCGTGTGAGTCCGGAGACGGCCTAACTGGATTTCTTCCAAATCAGGGAATCCAAGCTGAGCGGCCCGGCCCCAGCCACGCACAGGTAAAGGAAGACGAAGCAGTAGACCACAGCCAACTCTCCGTGGTTAAGAAGGGGGATGAACCCCTGGGGGAAATGCGCCTTGAAGTAGGCCACGGCCATCTCCCCGCACAGAATAAACGCCACCGGAGAGGTGAAGAGCCCCAAGAGGATCAGCAGCCCGCCGATCAGTTCCAGGCCGCCGGCAAACCAAAAAAGGGACATGCCGAATGGAACCGTCGCGCCTTTTCCATTCAAGCCGCCAAAGAAGCCGAGCAGTTTTTGCATTCCGTGCAGGGAGAAAGTGAATCCCACAACCACGCGGAGCACGGAGCGCGCATAAGGCTCGAGGGTACGAATCGTTGACATGTGTTCCTCCACTGTGACGAAGCGCTCTGGAGTGCGGCCCGTCAAGAGACGAGGCAACGCCTTGCACCTACTTGATGTGGCATTGGGCGAGGCCGCGCTTTTCCAGATATTGCTGGTGATGTTCCTCTGCTCGCCAGAAGGCAGAAGCAGGAACGATCTCCGTTACGAGAGGTCTCTTATATGCTCCGGCGCGCTCCAGACGTTCCTTAGATGCTCTGGCGGCGGCCTCCTGCTCCGGAGTGTGATAGAAAATCACCGACCGGTATTGAGTCCCCACGTCGGGACCTTGGCGGTTCAACGTCGTCGGATCATGGTTCTGCCAAAAGACCCTCAAGAGGTCGTCGTAGGATGTCTTCAAGGGGTCATAAATGATTTGCACGACCTCGGCGTGTCCCGTCTTATCAGTGCAGACGTCCTGGTAAGTTGGGCTGTCGAGTGTTCCTCCCATATAGCCGACGGAGGTTGAGACGACTCCCGGCGCCTGCCGAAACGTTGCCTCGACTCCCCAGAAGCACCCCGCGCCAAAGGTGGCTGTCTCCATGACCTGCTCTCCATGTCAGGATTTCAAATTGATGCCGTCCCCAGCCGCGGAAATATTGTTGCGCGCCGCCCACAAGATTGCAAGGCGCAAATGTGTACTGGTGGGCCGATTCTAAGTTATTCCCACACAAGGAGGTTTGCAAGCGGATCGTGCGCCCGTAGGAAGGGGTGACCCCGAAAAAGACCACCGTGATTGTGCTCGCTGATCCGCCGTAGCGGCTGGTTGATTGGCTTTCTTTAAGAGTATAAGATGTCGTTGTCTCGATGAAATCGATACACGCCTGGAGCGGGGTTGGCGGCTGATCGATCAGGGGCCCGCTGGCTAGGGATGGACGGGCTACGTACCATCGCTCGAGTGATCCTTGTACTGGTGGTGTCCGCTGGAGGGGGAGACTATTCTTGACGATTAACTGATCAGACGTGCCGTGACGCCGATTCTCGCGCAGGCTTTGGCGAGCGCCGCGTCAGCAGTCAGAAAGGGGCAATCCTGCATGGCGGCCACCGCCACATGCAAGGCATCCAGGGTCTGGAGCGGGACTGTGAAAATCGCGAGCCACTCGCGTGCCTTTGCAAAATGTGCGCCCTCCACTGCAAGCCGGGTGTAAATTCCTTGCTCGAGATGGGATTGAAAGACAGCGAGGATACGATGCCCGTCCGCCCGGCGCATTTCGCGGGCGCGCACCTTGCGGGCGAGCGCGGACACCAATTCCGCTTCTACAAGCCAGCTAACGGCCCGCTCGTCTTCTTCGTGCAACGCCTGTTGCGCCCGGCGGCTCAGCGGCTCGGGGCAGTAATAGGCAGCCAGCACGCTTGTGTCGATGTAAATCAATAGCGGCTGCTCCGGCGGGCTTCCCGAATGTCCTGGCTCAATGATCGTCCGCGAAGTTTGACCGAGGCTCGAAGGCGGCTCAGGTCAGGAAGGGGCGGGGTCTTTCGCTCGGGCCGGACGAGTCTTCCGACCTCGACGCCCCGGCGCAGCACCACGACCTCATCGCCCGCCTGGACCTGATCCAGCAAGCGGCGCAAGCCTTGCCGCGCTTCCCGGACGCTGACCTTATATGTGCCCATGCAGTGACTCCATGTACACCTAAAGTGTACACGGGAACGAGGATTCCGCGCAAGGAAAAGCACAAGTGGAAATCCAACCTAACAATGGGCCCGAAAGATTGACATGAGACCACACCAGAAAACACCGAGTTATTCGCTTTGGTTGATGCCCACCGGAGAAGTTCGTCACCGCTTGGCAGAAACGATCCTCGATTTGAGCCGGGAATATGCCGCGCCGGCCTTTGAGCCTCACGTCACCTTGGCCGGCGGCATCGTAGGGCCGGCGCGGGAGGTCGCGTCGAAGATGGCGGACTTGGCAAGGCGAATCCCACCTTTTACAGTTCGCCTTACCGAAGTCGATTTCCTTGCCGAATACTTTCGCTGCCTGTTCGTGAGGGTGGCGAGGACTCACCCCATCATGAAGGCGAACAAGGTTGCGCGGGCAGTCTTCAGCCTCGAGAAGCAGCCCGCCTTCATGCCCCACCTCAGCCTTCTGTACGCCGATTTGCCCTTAGGCGTGAAAGAAGGAATCGTCGCCTCCCTTGGCCGGCGGTTCGAGCTCGAGTTCAAGGTTAGCGGACTTCACCTCTATCTCATCAAGAGTGAGCCAGCGGCTTGGCGGCGCGTGGCAAGGGTTGGACTGGGGTCGTGAGAGCCGGTTTCACGAATTGACCCAGCTTGCTGTGGCTTCTTCCGGCTTGGCATCCCGCGCAGGCTGCGTGGAGCGGATGGTGAGCCAGTCGGCTTGAGCCTTGTCCCAATCCTGAATGACGAGGCCTTGTTCGTCGTCACTCATTACCCATCCGTCACTCGTCACTCTTTCTTGCCCGTCACTCGTCACTTGTCACCCGTCACTCTGCTTCTTTTTGGGTGGTTCCCAGAGTTCAATGCGGTTGCCTTCGGGATCCATGATCCAGGCGAAGCGGCCGTAATCGTATTCCTCGCGCTTTGGATCGACCTCCACACCTTCTTCGCGGAGCGCGGCCAGCAACCCGTCCAAATCTTCCACAATAAAGTTCATCATGAAGCTGGAGCGGCTGGGGTCGAAATACTTCGTATCCTTCGGGAAGATCGCCCAGACAGTCATGCCGGATTTTCCAGGGTCGTCGGCTTGCCGCCAATTGAAGACCACTGCTTCCTGCGCCTGGCGCTGCAAGCCAAGATGCTTCTCATACCACGCATAGAGTTTGTCAGGATGGTCAGCTTTGAAGAATATTCCGCCAAGCCCGTTAACTCTTCTCATATCGATTATCCTCTTTGTTTTCTATAACATTCCGGCTTTCTGCGCTTATTTCCTTTGCAATCAACGACATTCCCGCTTCGGCACAACTTTTTCCACAGCGGTCCTTTGTTTTCAATGACATTACCGCATTGTCCGTGCAAAAAACAATCCTTTTTCCTGCTTCCAGTCCACGCTACGATGGACAGCCGACCCGCCGCGCCGAGGCAGTTTACGGTGAAAGCCGACGAAAAGATTACCTTTTCCGGCCCGCATGGACTTGTTGTCGCCAGGATTGGGAAGGTTGCAGAGGTGGCCGACGTTCCCTGGAATATCCGCGGCGGAAGCATACGCTACAACGGTAGCCGACGGAAGGGAGTTTGTCAAGCCTTGATTTCGGACCTCCCGCCCCCCCCAAGGGAGTTAACAAGAGCCGACGTTGTAAATGAGGCGGAGTCCGTGCCTGATATCGACTATCGACTGTGGACTTTCTTTTTGGCCTTGATTCCAACCTTTAAAATCGCATAGAGTCCATAATGCGGTACGTACGCGCCACCCGCGAAGGCTTCGCACAGCCCAAAATTGGTTCTGGCTTTCTTGCGCATGGACATCGAAGAGATCAAACGGAGAGTCAGAGAGAACCGCTACGTTTACAGCCATCACGCCGTCATTGAGCGGAGAGCCGAGTCACTAACTTTTAGTCAGATCGAACAAGCCATACTCAATGGCCGAATCCTGGAGGAGTATCCTGACACCGGTCGCGGAGAGAGTTGTCTTGTGGTAGGCTTATCTGGGGACGTGCCGATCCACGTGGTCTGCGGGTGGCGCGGCGAAAGAGTCGCGGTGATAACGGTTTACATTCCACGACCACCCAAGTTTTCCGACCCTTGGACTCGGGGGGCGGGAGGAACCGAGTGACCGAATTAAGATGCAATTTCTGCGGCAGCGATCGGTATGAAGAACGTCGCATTGAATATCTCTACAGCCATCAGGGAGAGCACTTGCTTGTCCCCAACACCCCCGCAGAAGTCTGTCTGAACTGTGGCATGGTCTATTACGATGCCGCGGTGCTCAAGGAAATCGAGCGCCGTTTCTTCGCCATCCAGAATAAGTCCGAGGAACCCGACCGCTACATCAACATGCCGGAGAAATCGTTTGTGGGGTGATTCAGGTCGCGGCATGTGAGCAAGAGGTAGCGCCGCGGTCCGCCCTTTAGCCCTTCCCTTTACTCACGGCAAGCTCTGCGGCATGTGCGTTTCGACGGGGAAGGGCCGCGCACCTGACGAAGGCACAGGTCCGTACCTGGGAACAGGGTCTCGGTAGCGTTGAGTTCATCGCCGAGATGACGTACTGCCTCATCATGCGCCACCAGCGTCAGATGGTGCAGGCGCACGGTCGAGGTTTTGTTTTGGGGGTCGGGAAACAGCTCCACGTCGTTGCTGTAGATCTGACGGGCCAAGCCCCGTGCATCCTCTGCCCGACCACTAGCGCGGTGCCCTGACAGTTGACCGCGTGCGTTTGCCAGCCGATGAGAGCGCGAGGATTTGAAACTGAAAGCCGCGGACCTACAAGACAGGTCCGCGCTACGCTTGCTGCGCCGCTGTCTTGACGGTGTGTCCTTTGAGGAATGAGCGAAGGGGAACGGGCGTGCCTTGGTCGAGAAGGACGAGCATCAGCGGGTGTGCGCTGGAGTCTTGAGACTGCGGGCGGCGAAGTCAATCACCGCCTTCACCTGCTCGCGGTTAAGGCCGTCGAACCAGCACAAAATGTCGTCGAGGCTGGCGCCCGCCTCGAGGTTTTCAAGAATCGTGGCGACCGGCATGCGCGTGCCACGGAGCACCCATGCGCCGCTCGCCATTCCGGGAACGCTTTCCACTGCCGGGCATTGTGACCAATCCAGTGCTGCCATAAGACCCTCCAATTGTCCCACGTTCTCGAGGCAAACTCAATGGCCACGCGCGAAGGGGATGTCGGTGCAAAAGCATCAAGCCTTGGAATAGAGAGACGAAACAAGACCGTTGAGCCGAGATTCGGCGGTTTCGAGCGCGTCAGGCGTGTGCGCAATCATGCAGGCGTCGACCGCCTCGAGTAAGTGTTGCAACTCACGCCGTGTCTTGCAGAGGGGAATACTTAGCTCTTCAAGCAACTCGTCAGAAACCTGAAAGACATCCCCCGGGCGTGGGCGGTGACCTGTTGTCAGCAACTCCTGAGCGTAAGATGAGTTCAGGAAGGCCAGCAGATACCGCAACACTGTCGGCATCTTGACCTCGCGTCCCAGCAGCTTGCTCAGCCACCCTCGAAACTCGTTATAGGCTTGGCGGGTATTGTCGCTCACCGCGAGGCACACACAGGAATCCTGGACTCCGATCCCGTCTTGATCGAGGGCGAAGCGGACGTGGGGTGTCAGCCGAGGTGAAATGATTTTAGGCTTCCCGAAGATCACTTCCGGGTCGCGCGGCCAGATGAACTCATACCATTCACGGCCAAAGTCGCGCACGTTGCGTTTCTTGAACGTCCTGCCCGAAAGCTGCTCGTAGAACTTCAGCAGATACTCGGCAGCTTTAGGGTACTTGACCAGCTCCAAAGCGTCGCGACGATGCTCGAATAGCCGCTTGATACTGATGGGATTGATGCCGTACTGCCGAAGCCACTCTTGTTCAAACTTGTCGGCGGGGTGCTCAAAATCGAGGGCATCGAGTACGGGCGGCTTCTTGCAGGCGAAGGCGGGGCGCCAGCGACCCTCTTTGTCGCAGGCGTACGGATACAGGATGACATTGCCTCCCCATTCCGGTCGCCATGGCGTAGTTTCGTGCCCCTTGGTAATCGGGTAGACGAGCGCCTTTTCAAGCCCGAGTTCGTTAGCGCGAGCTCCCGTCATGAGGAATATGGACAGGCAGCCTTCGCCGCCGACGGTCACGCCTTGGTTTGGCTCGAGCAACTGCGCCACGCGCGGCCACTCGGGGCGCGTTAGAATCTTGAATTCCTTGGGCGCCAGCAGCCACCGGGCGCCACCGAACTCGCGCAACCGCGAGAGCGGAAACCGAAAAGCCGTGACGAAGTCTTGCTTGAGCGGATCACCAGACTTCTCGACGAGTTCAATGCAGCGTCGCACAAGGGAAACGACCTCGGCGCGCCGCTCGGGTGTGCCCATCCCTCTCGGCCACGACTTCTTGGAGGACAGTAAGACGATTGCCTGTTCGCCGTCGTAGGCCGGACGCTTGTCAAAGACCCCGATGCAGGGGATGTTCATTGCGCCGAAGAAAACCTGCCCAAATGGGTTCAGATCAATGAGGTAACGGAGGCTGGCCTGCTCGGCCAGCTTGCGGCGGAGGCCCATGATGTGAATCGGCTGGCCACGCTCGTACTCCGTGTGTGGGCCTGCCCAATCCTTGTCGATGAAGCTCCCCTGGGTCACGAGCGCGACGGTGCCTCCGGATTTCAGCCACTTGAGCGCGCGGTCGTAGAACAAGCCGTAAATATCCAACTTACCCGTGTAGGTATCGCGGTATTCCCCGGCAAGCTGCGCTTTGTAGTGC
>JBAVYG010000671.1:0-5613 GCA_049698675.1 Terriglobia bacterium | reverse complement strand
ATTCCCCTCCTTGATAGGGGGGCTAGGGGGTGGTTGACTCGCGTGCTCGGTCTGCGCCAGCCGCCATAAACGAGTCCTCCTTCCGCTAACGGCTCCCGGACGACCCGGCCTACCGCATCGCGGTGCTTTTCGACATCCTGATGCGTTTCCACTTGCGAGGAGCAGCCATGAAATCCTACACCGAATACCTTTGGTTCAACACCAAGAAGCAACGTGAGTTCATCAACATTACGGAGGAAGTTGAGAAGGCACTGGAGAAGTCGCAAATCAAGGAAGGCCTGATTCTTGTGTCAGCCATGCACATCACTGCCGGGGTGTATGTGAATGACGCGGAAAGCGGGCTGATCGCGGACATCGAGGAGTGGCTGGAAAAGCTGGCGCCCTTCCGCCGTGATTACCGTCACCATCGCACCGGCGAGACCAATGGCGACGCCCACCTGAAGAATCTCCTGATCGGTCACGAAGTGGTGGTTCCCGTGACGAACGGGAAACTCGATTTCGGACCCTGGCAGCAGGTTTATTATGCGGAGTTCGACGGCCAGCGGCGGAAGCGAGTGCTGATCAAAGTCATCGGGGAGTAGGTCAAGCGAAAGGGGCTGGGGACTAGGGGCTGAGGGCTGAGGAAATGGTGAATTCTGAATTCTGAATTCTGAATTATGAATTGCCCGCTGCCTGCCCCCTCTCTCTTACTGCCTGCTCCCTGCCTCTTACTCCCGACTTCCTATTTCCTACTCACTATTCACTATTCCCTATTCCCTGTTCCCTATTCCCTGTTCCCTATTCCAGCCGCTTGCCGTCCGCGTCGTAGACTTCCACGGGGCCGTACTTTTTCAAGGTGTCCTTAATCTGCTTGCCATCGCCCACGCAGACAAACTGCAAGTGTTCAAGATCGACGTATTTCTTCGCTGCCTGCTCGACGGCTTCCGGGCTTACTTTCGCAACCTGCTCGGGATAACGGTCCCAGTAGTCTTGAGGCAAGCGGAAGTAATTCGCCGTCATCCAGAAGTTGAGCAAAGTGGCAGGTTGCTCGAGCGAGAGGGCAAACCCTGCGACGATGGAGCGGCGAGCCTCGTCGAGTTCCGACTCCGGCGTCTTCTCCGTGCGAATGCGCTTGAACTCCTCCATCAATTCATGCATCGATCCATCGGTGACAGCATTGCGGACCTCTGTGGAGGCCCTCCAGGCGCCCGGGTAGATATCTGAAGTGAAGTAACTATAAGCGCCGTAGGTGTATCCATGCTTCTCGCGCAGATTCAGAAACAGGCGCGCGCTGGGTCCGCCCCCCAGAACGCGGTTCATGACCGTCAGAGGCACGTAATCCGGGTCGGCGCGCCGCACTGCAAAGTCGCCGGCCAGAATGTTGGTTTGAACGGAGTCGGGACGATCGACGAGGGTGATTTTAGTGGGCGCAGGCGGCGATATTTTTCCCAGGTCCGGGGGGGCCACGGGATGGCTTTTCCAGTCCCCGAAGGATTTCTGGAGCAGTGAAACGACCTGGTCAAACTGGACGTCGCCGACCACGCCGAGGAGGGCGTTGTTGGGAACGTAGTACCGCTCGTGGAAATCCTTGAGTTGCGCCGTGGTCATCGCCTTGAGCGATTCGGGCGTGGCTGAAACAATGGAAGCAGCAAAGTCACCATAGAGCACTTTGTGGAACCGTTCCTGGGCCAGGAAGCCCGGCTGCGATCGCGCCTGTTCGACCTGGGCCAGTTGGCGTTTCTGGTATTTGGCAAACTCGTCGGCGGGAAACGTCGGATCCAGGACTACATCACTCATGAGTTCGAGGAGGCGATCCATGCTTTCCGAAAGGCCGGAAGCGCTGACCGTGGAGGTGTCAGCACCGAATCCAGCCGAGGCCGTGAGACTTGCCCCCAGACCATCAACGTCGGCAGCCAGTTGGGCGCTGGTGCGGTGAGTGGTACCCTCGCGAAGCATTTCCGCCGTAGCTTTGGCCAGCCCCGGCAAGCCCTTGGGGTCGGCCAAAGCGCCGGTTTTCACCCACAGTGTGAAGGCCACGGTAGGCAGCTTGTGTTGTTCAAGCACCAGGACGGTCAAACCGTTGGCGAGCTTCGTTTCACGCGGGCGTGGCAGCTTGACGCGCAGGACTTCCTTGCTCACGGGAGCACGGTTGAGCCGCTGCACCTCTGAGACTGCTGTTGCCTTCTCGCCCCCGGGGCCTTGCGCGCGAGCAGTTGTCCCGGTAAGGTCCACCAAGCAAAATGTGACGAAAAAAATCAATGCAATGCGCTTCATCAACTTCCTCCTCTACTGGGGCGCTGAAAAACCCCTCTGGCCTGTCATTCCGAGCGAAGCGAGGAATCTCGTAAGTCCTTTTTTTACAGAGCGAGATTCCTCGCGCAGTTTACCCTGAACGGCCAGGGCGGGATTCCTCGCTTCGCTCGGAATGACAGTGAAGGGCTCGGAATGACAGTGAAGGGCTCGGAATGACAGCGTCCGCAAACGTTTTTCTGCATCCTGCTATCGGCCCGCCGCCGATTTCGCCTGAGAACTTGCGGGCAGCGTAGTCACCACCGCCCGTCCCGAAGTCACCAAGTATTTTTGTGCAGCCTGTTTGACCTGCTCTGCGGTAACGGCGTTGAATTTATCAAAGATGGTATTAATCAGGTCAGGCTCATCGAAAAAGGCGGCGTATTGACCCAGCCGCATGGCCGTAAACAGGGATGACTGGCGGCTTTGGATCTGACTCCGCAAGTACTGAGTTCGGGCCTTTTCGATCTCCTGGGTGGTTACGCCGTCCTTTTGCACGGCTTCGATGTCGTCGTAAATGGCCTTCTCGAGGTCTTCCGGCTTAACGCCGGGGCGCGGCGTGGCTGTGATGTAAAGCAGGCTGGGGCCGATTCGCGCCTCCGGTTGCACCTGGATAGAAACCGCGAGTTGCTTCTCCTTCACCAGGTGTTGATAGAAACGCGAGCTTTGACCGGTGCCCAAGATGCTGGCCAGAACCTGCACCTCGAAGTTGTCTGGTGTGTCTCCGGGAGGAGTATGGTAGGAGATCAGGAGCTGGGGGAGGCGGGCCAGTGGGTCATAGACGACCTCGCGTCGTTCACCGTAATGCTCAGGCTCCGCCAAGTCAACCTTGGGAGGCTGGGGCTGCGACGGGATGGCAGCAAAATACTTCTTCACTTTCGCCAAGGTTTCCTGCGGGTCCAGGTCCCCAACCAGGGTCAGCACGGCGTTGTTGGGAGCGTAGTGAATGCGGAAGAAATCCTTCAGGTCATCCACGCTGGCGGCGTCGAGGTCGGCCATGGAGCCAATGGTGGAATGCTTGTAGGCGAAGTTGTCGTAGGAGAGGTTATCAATCTCGAGCTCTGACTTCCCATAGGGCTGGTTATCGATTCCCAGCCGGCGCTCCTCCTGAACGGCATTACGTTGATTGTCCAGGTTGGCTTGGTTGACCGCCAGGGAGCGCATACGATCCGCCTCGAGGAAAAGCCCCAAGTCCAACTGGTTTTTTGGCAGTTCCTCAAAGTAGTTCGTGCGGTCTTCATTAGTCGTGCCGTTCATTCCGCCGCCGTTGTTCAAAACCAGGATAAAGTGCTCGCCCTTGCCCACGTTCTCCGAGCCCTGGAACATCATGTGCTCGAAGAGGTGAGCGAACCCGGTCCGGCCGGGACGCTCATTGCGGGAGCCAACCTTATAGGTGACCGCGATCGAAAAGACCGGCGCGCTATGGTCGGGCGCTATGAGCACGCGCAGCCCGTTCTCGAGCCGCTGGTCGGTAAAGTCCAGCCGGGGGACCTTTGACTGGCCGGCAACCGCCTGGACAACACCTAGGAACAAAGCGAGGAGCAGACCCTGAACGCGATGCTTTCTCATAGGAAATACGCTCCAATACACCAGATTTCTACTGACTGCAAGCTTCCTAGTCTGGGTCTTTTTAGACGGAGATTCAAGAGGGAAAGCCACCTTCGGGGTTTCGGCATTGCGCGGTCGGTGCCCAATGCTATCAGCGGCGTGACGTGAGCTGCAAACGGGCGCAGGCCTACCACCCCTCACCCGGCCCGCTCCGGCTGATGAAAACGCCGGCAGCGGGCCACCCTCTTCCCAAGGGAGAGGGCTAAGTTTCTGAATTCTGCCCGCTGTGTCCAGTCGAAGATATGGATAAACAGGCTGCGGAAAAACCCGTTTGGCGTATCATTCCGAGGAGCCGCAGGCGACGAGGAATCTCGCATTGTCTTGAAAACACTCAGGGCGAGATTCCTCGCTCCGCTCGGAATGACAGCTTGGAAGGGTTTTTCCGCACCCTGTAAAGACCAGCGCCCCCTTGGGGGAGAGGGCAAGTCGCGCAAGGCCAGAGAATCTCAGCAAAAATGCAGAAACTCCAGGGGCCGGTCCCGCAAGGCGGGACCGGCCTAGCCATCCCGTCCCGCCGTGCGGGAGAGGCGGCCCTACATTCTAATTGGGACACTACCCGAGTTCGGCGTTCCGTTCAGGTTAGGATGAGCATCTGTTAGAATGAGGGGTGCAGAGGATGTGGCCCGCAAGTACCCGGCCCAGGAAAGCCCTCAGTCATGCCGCCTATTATTGAAGTAAAAGATCTCACGAAGGAGTTCAGCACTTTCCGCCGCCGCGAAGGCGTGAAGGGGGCGATCCAAAACCTCTTTGTGCGCGAACACCTGACCGTTCGCGCCGTGGATCATGTCAGTTTCAGCATCGATGCCGGTGAAATGGTGGGCTACATCGGGGCGAATGGGGCGGGGAAGTCCACCACCATCAAGGTGTTGACAGGGATTCTTGTCCCCAGCAGCGGCCGGGTGATTTCTAACGGCTATGTGCCGTACCGCGACCGGCGGCGTTACACGAAGCATATTGGAGTGGTTTTCGGCCAGCGCACACAGCTTTGGTGGGACATCGCGGTCATCGAATCCTTCAAACTCCTCAAAGAACTCTACGAAGTGCCGGAGCAGGACTACCGCCGGCGGCTGGATTTCTTCTGCGAGATTCTCAATCTGAAAGATTACCTTCATACCCCGGTGCGAAAGCTCAGCCTTGGAGAGAGAATGCGTTGTGACCTGGCGGCATCGCTGCTTCACAACCCGCCCCTGCTTTTCCTGGATGAGCCTACGATTGGACTGGACGTGGTTGCCAAAGACCGCATCCGGGAATTCCTAAAAGAGGTCAATCGCACCCAAGGGACGACGGTCCTGCTGACCACTCACGACCTTTCCGACATCGAGGAGCTTTCCAAGCGAATCCTCATCATCGACAAGGGCCACATCCTCTTTGACGGCGACCTGCAAACGATGAAAAAGCGCCTGGCCAAATACAATCAGGTGAAATTCTTCTTGAAGGATCGCTCCGAGATAGCGCGGCTGGCGCAGATCACGAGCAACGGCATTGCCTGTGAGCGTGTTGACGAGCTCACCTACCTGATGCGCTTTGACCGCGACGAACACTCCACCGCTGAGGTCATCCGCAACCTCGTCAACCAACTCGAGGTGCGGGACATCTTTGTTGAGGAAGAACCCATTGAGGACATCGTGAAGCGGATCTACCTGAGTGGAGAGGTCGAATGAACAGCGCAGGAGCAGTCCCTTCGGCTTCGCTGCGTAGCGCGGGCGTCCCGCCCGCTGTGGCGCGGGCATCCTGCCC
>JBAVYG010000670.1:0-2572 GCA_049698675.1 Terriglobia bacterium | reverse complement strand
CTTCAATCCCACAGGGGGGATACGATGTACCAGGGCTATGCCACCACGGGCCTTGCGTTGAAAACGCCTGGTACTGGGAATATAATTGCTGAACCCTCGATTCAGCGGGCCCGAATGAGGCTGGATTCAGAGTGAAGTCACTCTCGAATGGTTTATACATGGAGAAGAGACTTCGCCGAGACACCCAGGTTGAAAGCAAGCTTGCCAGCGATTTTGAGTCGCTTGCGGACCCTTCCAAGCGGACGTTCCTGCGCGCGGCGGGACTGCTCATCGCTGGCCTTATGGCGCCGCAGGCACGCGCCCACCAGAGCCTGCATGGCGCTGCCGACCCCGGCCAAAAGGTTGTGGTCGTCATTCCTGGTGGGGTGCGCCGGGCCGAGACTTTTTCGCCTGAGGGGTTGGTGAATATCCCCCACTTGGCGGGAGACCTGCTCCCCAAGGCCCTGTTCTACCCTCGCGTGCGCAACGAAGGTGTGACCGCGCACTTCAACGCGATTTCGAGCATCCTCACCGGCAACTGGCAGCGCGTGGACGACTGGGGAAAGCTTGCCCCGACCACTCCGACCGTGTTCGAGCAATTTCGCAAGCGGCTCCGCGTCGACCGGAGTGAGACCTGGGTTGTGGCCAGCAATAAGGCGCTTACCAGCCTGATCGGCGCCAGCTCGGCTTCGGACTATGGCCCGGCGTATGGCGCCAACGTGGTGTTTCCCAAGCAATTGATGATCGCGGCTGTCGCCGACGCTCTCCGCCGGGGACGAACCGCCAACATGGCTGATCGGGCCAAGGTTGAGGCCGAGCTAGAGAGCACTTTGGAAGGGAGTAACTACGAAGGGCTGGGCTGGACGGTGTTCGACGCAGCCGACCGGCTGGATCCCCGCGTGCAGAGCACCATCGAGAACGCCATCGCCAGTTTCGTGCGGAGTGGCGGCCCGACCTCCGGCGACGAGCTCACCTTCTTGGTCAGCCGTGAGGTCATGCGTAAGTTCTCACCTCGCCTGTTAGTGGTCGATTTTTCGGACGTGGAAGTGGCGCACTTCGGCTCTTATGCGCTCCACCTGTCGGGCATCCGAACGGCAGACCGGCTTGCCTACCAACTGTGGCAGGAGGTGGAAGCGAACCCCGAATACCGGGGAAGGACCACGCTGGTGATTCTCCCCGAGTTCGGACGGGATCCCGATGGCTCAACCACGAACGGATTCTTCAATCACCGTGCTAACGAAGAGTCAACCCGCACCACTTGGATGATGGCTCTGGGGGCGAGCGTCGACAAGCCTCAAATCATCGATCGTCCCGTTCGCCACATTGATCTTTGTCCGACACTCGCGGGCCTGCTGGGTTGCCCGCCTCTGGATGCGCAGGGCGCCATGCTGAGGGAGTTTCGAGGTTAGCAGGAAGGTATCATGCGGGTCGAGGAAAAGTTGCCGGAGGAAGTTCAGGACGCTTTGAGGAAAGGCCTGCTCAAACGCCTACCACTGACCTTCCTTCCTTTCGTCAATCAACAACTCCGCGAGTGGGATTACCTCTTCCCCAACGAACGGCAGTCGGTTCTGAGGCTTCTCCTTTACGTGGCAAGCCTGAGCCCCGAGCAGTCTTCCAACCTCTTCCGGGATGTCGTGCAGCTCGAAGAGAAGATGGGGGTACGCCACTGGCAGTTCTCGACCGCCGAACAGACGATCCAGAACTCGTCTCTGCTCGCCCGCTCGATGTACTTTCAGGAATGGCGGCGGGCCGTGCAGGTGGTCTTCGATGCGGCTGAGCAGCATGCGCTGAGGACGAACGGCATCCCGGTCAAGTCAAGAAATCGACTGGTTCTGCTCGTCATCCCCCGGCCACTCCCCGTCGATCCGGCGAGCGTTTGGCGCCGGTGGCAGGGAATCGGCCGGCCTCTAAAACTCGATCTCGCCCTATCCGGCGAGTCCCACAGCCCTTCGCAAACCCTTCTCGCAGGCATACCCAGCGCGGCCGGTGGGCGTTCCGGCGGATTGCTGGATGTTGCCCTGGGCCGTCCGGACACCCCGCCTGCGGACACTTGGGTTGTGGATGCCGGAAGCAGCCTGGTCGATCACGTGCTGAAGCGGGGGCCTTCCGGCACGACCGTGGCCCAGGCTATCTTGCTGAGCTACGGGAGGCTGGCTCTCTACCGGGAGAGCTTCTCGCACGAAATGAACACCATGCGCAAGGACCTTGCCGACGCGGACGCAGTGTATGATCGTCTGCGCAAGGTGGAGGTGACGCCGTGGTGCCCTCCGGAAGTCGCAGCTCAACCGGCGATTCGGGAATTCCTGCGGTCGCTGTTTCTTACCGGTAACGGGGCGGTGATCTTTGGCAACTCCTTCGTGGAGTGGGCGGCCTCGGAAGCGTTTCGTCGCGCCCGGCCTTCCTTCGTGGCGGCGCAATTCGGGGTGCGCAGCAAGCCCAAACCTTTCACCGGCGTGGCCGTGTTCGACAACCCGGATCAGATCAACCCCCTCCCTGCCGTCGACGACTTGCCGGGTAGCGCCGTGGACGCGCAAATGCTGGCGCTCTATGTGTGGTTGGCCGCCAGCCGACTCCAGGAGTATCAACGCCAGAC
>JBAVYG010000669.1:0-1823 GCA_049698675.1 Terriglobia bacterium | reverse complement strand
CGCCACTGACCATTCAGGGTTCGCTAACGAAAAGTTGAGGGGTGTAACTGGAATTGCCGATTTTCCCGCCGTGGCGGCTGCCCAGCGCGCTTGGGCATTAAATTGGCGTCCAACAGGTAGGCCAGCCTGACTCCGGCCTTCTCCAAATGCAACGGCTGGTGCAAGTCGCCGTCGAAATGAATAACGAAAAGGCAAGCCACCGTCACGAAAATGTCGCGCTGATAAGGGAACGGGCATCCCAACCTGGACATACGATCAATCTACACGCGATGCCGTGCGGAGGCGATAGCGAACCGAACCGACGAGCGCTGGAGGGCGCGAAAAGACGCGGACCTACAAAACAGGTCCGCGCTGCGCTCGCTAGAGTGGAGGAAGCCCCAAGGCTCGTAGCCGGAGGTCTAACAGCCGCTGGTCGATATAACTGTGCGCCAGAAGCTGCCGAAAGGCGGCACGAAGGTCGGTTAGGCGGCCTGCCAGATAAAACGTTTCGAGGAGACCCACACTGCCGCGAACTTGGAACCCTTCCGCCCTTGCCAGTTTGCGGGCATTGTAATCATCGAGCAGCAGGGCAGCCGCCTGCATTTCTTTCCCAAGGAGAACTGTGCTGAGTTCTCCGACACCCAAAGCATACTTTTCTTGCGCCACCAACAAGTCGGCTTGATTCTTAAGTTGCTTTACTTCGATCCATTCCGCCTTCGCAACTTCCGATGCCCCTGGCAGGCCGGCGCCGGAGACGACCACCTCGTAGTGAACTTCCATGGAGATGTAAAGGCGTGGAAAGAGCCTCTTGAGAAGGTCGAAGCAGCCAAGCTTCGCCAGAATAACCAGCGGGGATGAATCAGCTACGACGGTCACGCTTCGAGACGGTCGGTGGACCGGCGTTCCTCTTCCAGATCCTCGGAGCTGTATCGCAGCGGTGGGACACCGTGCTTCGCGGCGAAATCCATGAAAGCCGCGAGCGGCGTCTGGCACAGCTCAGCGGCGCGTCCGAGTGAGACCTTATCTTCTCGATAAAGTTCGAGCGCCAGCAATTGAGCGGCTTCCTGGGAGAGGTTCCTCTCCTCCAAATTTGCTGCCTTCAGAAGCGCTGAGGGCAACTCTACGGGCACGGTTTCCATGCCTCAAAATTACCGCATTTGTGACGGTTTGTCATGCGTTTTCCCTCGGCCCATGGCCGCAGGTCTCGGGGCGCATGTAATGCTCTGCCAAAATCCCTTCGATTTGATGGGCTCCGCGACCCCATACGAAATGCCCTTGCGGTGTCGCCAGGAGAGCCGCAAGGTAAGCCACGGTCACGAAGATGTCGCGGTCATAGAGGAACCGACGCCCCATCCTGGGCCTACGATCAATCTTCGCACGAAGCCCTGCGGGGGCAATAGTGAACCGAGCCGGCGAGCGCTGGCGGGCGGGAAATGCCGCGGGCCTCACACCGCAGAGGTCCGCGCTACGCTTGCTACTTGCTCGACGGTCAGAACAAATCCGAATGTGTGCCGGTGCGGACCAAGTACAGGTCGTCGCCGTCGATCTTGTAGATCAGCAGCCAATCAGGTTCCAGGTGACAGTCGCGGTGGTGCTTCCATTCTCCGGCGAGCGGGTGGTGTTTGTAACGGGGCGGAAGCGGGCTGCCCTGACCCAGCAGCAAGATCAGCTCGCGCAGCTTCGACATATCTTTGCCTCGCCGCTGGGCTAGTTTGACGTCACGCCGGAATTGCGTACCGCGAATCAGGTTTCGCGCAGTCAAATTCCTAACCCGGTCCGGCGCATGGGGAGGCACCGTTGAGTCCCAAAGGGGCGGCCTACCCCAGCCGGCCATCGGCCTGGGT
>JBAVYG010000668.1:0-5954 GCA_049698675.1 Terriglobia bacterium | reverse complement strand
CTTCTTCAGTAGCCTCTGCGCCGTTTCCTCCCCCTTTGAGTCAGCCACTTTGCGGTAGCATCCCGAAAGCATAGGCGGGCGATATTTGACGTCGTGGGCGTCTGAGGCGAAGAAATGGACGAGATTTCTCTCCAGCCAAGCTTCGGCCAAGCGAAGGGCCGCCCGGCCGAATCGGCCGGTATAAGATTGGGCTGTGACCTGAACCAAACATCCATGCGTTACCCAGTGATATAGCAGCCCGGACTTGCGCGCAAAAACTGGATTGCGCTCCGGATGCGTGATGATGGGGGTCAGCCCAGCCACCTGGATCTCATAAAAGACGCGGTCGAGTTGCTCCGGAATGAATTGGTCAGGAAATTCAACCAGCAGGTACGAGCTGTTGTTGATGGTGAAATCCAGCGGCGTCTCGACAATCTTCTGAATGTTGTCGTAGGAGAGGTGAAAATCACATCCCAAAAGGAGCTTGGGCGCTTCTCCCACTGCCGACTGAAGTTCTGCAATCTTCTGGCGATTGAGGTCCGGATTGAAAGGGTAAGTATAATTACAATGCGGTGTGGCCACAAGATGCGTAGTGCCATCCTCGGCCGCTATCTGGCACATGGCAATAGCGTCCTTAAACGTCTTAGCGCCGTCATCGACTTCCCACAAGGGGTGACTATGAATATCAATCATCGAAATGCCTTAAAGCTCGCGAGACCGGTCAAATCGGGAATCCCTGCAACAAGTAGTCGAACCAAGCCTCCAGATTTGATTCAACGCCCGACCCGAACCATGCGGTCGCGACGATGTAAAGTTTAGCATGGGTTGTTGCCGGCGCGGAAATTCTCAGGGCGAGTTGTGCGAGAATCAATACCTTTGTCGATGAGCTCCGGTGGGATGAACACCTCAGCGCCCGCACCCCTGCTACGCGTGGCATGGATATCTCGCCCATGGTCCTCGAGGCTCGAAACCCACCCCAACGGGTCGGGGCCAGGGTGAGCATCCCGCCGCCACCGCCATTGTTTCGCGGTACCGCCTTCACGAGCGAGACCTGCGTCGCCCGCGGCAAGTCGGCGTAGGCGCCTGGGCGAGCCCCGGCAGGTGGGGACAGGATGCCAATGCTTCAATGGCAATGATTTCAGCGCCCAAGTGGCAGCGCTTACACAGCACGTTTTGAATAGTTCGTTCCAGGTATTTGCGAACAGAGACTGCGTGGCCAGGGCTTGCAGGAATATGAATTTCGAATCCGTAATATAGAAAATTGTATTGAACCGCGCCCGTGTTTGGCCGCGTCTTCTCCCTCACTCTCTACAACCCACTGAACTTAAACCAGTTAGCGTGAAGGTCAAAGGCTCTAAATTCCGAACCATATTGGAATGCCGCGTGCTTGAGTAAGAAACGGACTCACACCGGACGATCAAAGATCGCCGGTGCGAGTCCGGAAAATAGACCCAAGACCCGACGCTTGGAGGGGGGAGGGGACTTCCCCCTCATTTTCTTTTTCACCCGCCGCTTGGCCAATGGCTTGCTCCCTGCGAAACACTTTCCCAGTCTTTGTACTTCTCACCGCGCGAAACGGACACGCAAAGAGGAACCCGGACATAACCTCCGACCCAATTGCCTACCCTAAGGGTTGTGGAAGAGAGTGCGCCGAGCAAGGGTTTCGGGCGCCGCCGCTTCCTGCCATGGGTGGCTTGGTCCCGCACAGGTGCGTTCCGCCCTGCGAGCCGCTTGACTTCAAACACTTCGCTGGCTAGAGTGGCTTAAGACCGACGAATAGAGAGGAATTGTCTAACGGAATATGATGATCAGTACCTTGATGGTAGGTTTTGTGAAGCGCAAGGTGCTGGCGGTCCAGGATTTCAGCTTCTTATTGGTTGGTTCCCTGCGGCGCGCCTTCACGCCGCCGCGTTACATCGTCGACACGCTGGTCCAAATGGACGTCATCGGCGTCGGCTCCTTGCCGATCGTCTTGTTGACGGGTTTTTTCACCGGGGGCGTGCTGGCCCTGCAAGGCTACCGGACCCTGAGCACCTTCGGTGAGGTCGGCCTGCTTGGAGAAATGGTTGCGCTGTCTGTCGTCCGAGAGCTGGGCCCTGTCCTGACGGCACTTATGGTCGCGGGGCGCATCGGTTCCGGCATTGCTTCCGAACTCGGATCGATGCTGGTCAGCGAGCAGGTCGACGCCATGCGCGCCTTCGGCACCGATCCCATCCGAAAACTGGTCTTGCCGCGCCTATTTGCAACCTTGGCGACATTGCCGGTTCTGACCATTCTCGCAGACTTCTTCGGGATGCTGGGAGGGTTTTTCATAAGCTTCTCCACGGTCCACCTGAGTAGCAGGGAGTATTGGACTTCCGTGCAACAGTCACTCACCTATCAGGACGTCACCCAGGGAATGATCAAACCCTTTGTCTTCGCGGTCGTCATCGCCATGGTGGGTTGTTACTACGGGTTGAACACCACGGGTGGCACGGAAGGCGTGGGTCGTTCGACGACGCAGGCCATGGTTGTCGCCTCGGTCCTGGTTCTCGTGCTTGACTTTTTTATCACCAAATTCCTGATCGCCATCCGATTCTTTTGAGGGCTCTCCGCGCGATCATGCTAGCATCAAGGTTGCAGTCGTTATGCAAACCTGTCGCAGCTCCCGCCGGTGACTGGACCCCGACCCGAGACTGCCAACGTTGATTCCAAGCTATGGGCAATCCGCCTGTCATCGAACTTCGCGAGGTCTCGCTGGCCTTCGATGAGAAGCAAGTTCTCTCCAGCCTATCCTTCCACGTGGACCAGGGCGAGACACTGTTCCTCCTCGGAGTCACGGGGACAGGAAAATCCGTGCTCCTCAAGCTGATTCTGGGCCTTATCAAACCGGATTCAGGCCAGGTGCTGGTGGAAGGACGCAATCTCACGCCCCTTCCGGAGGAGCAGCTCAATGCATTTCGGAGGCGAATGGGCATTGTTTTTCAGGAAGGAGCGCTCTTCGATTCGCTCTCGGTGTATGAAAATGTCGCCTACCGCTTACGAGAAGAGGGAGTCATCCAGGAAGAAGAGATCGAACGGAGAGTCCGGGAAGTACTGCGGCTTGTGGAGATGGAGGAGGCCATCGATAAGATGCCGTCGGAACTTTCCGGCGGAATGCGCCGGCGTGTTTCCATCGCCCGCGCCATCATCAGCGAGCCCGCGATCATGCTTTATGATTCTCCCACCGCTGGACTTGATCCGGTCACCAGCTACACCATTGACACGCACATCGCGCAGTTGCGCGACGTGGAAGGCGTGACATCGCTGGTAGTCACGCACCGTCTCCAGGATGCTTATGTGCTCGCAAACTACGTCTTTTCGGAGCGAAAACAGGCGCTGGTCCCCGCTGCCGGCGTGAACTACGGAGGCTCTACACCCCTTACTCGTTTCCTGCTGTTGCGGGATGGCGCCGTTTACTTTCAGGGAACTCCACAGGAATTGGCCGGCACGCATGATCCCTACCTGCTCAAGTATCTCGCCTGAGGGCGATTCCGCCAGCAACTTGGTCTACAATAGAAGGGTGACTTCCCTCGAAGGAGACAAACCATGCCTCAACAGCAGCGACTAAAGTGGACCCAACTGCGTGTCGGTACAATGGTGATCATCGGCCTGGCAATCTTCGCATTAGGTATATTCTTCATTAGCGGTCAGGAGGGATTCTTCAGAAGGCGATATAAGCTGAAAGCCTATGTCACCGAGGCCGCAGGGCTGCGCCAAGGCGCCCAGGTCAGCCTGGCCGGAGTCGCTGTGGGCAGCGTGGAACGGATAGAAATCTCACCCTACGCTGAGAGCGCGCGCGCCGTGGAAATTGTGATGCGCGTAGCGCGCGCCTACCAACACGAAATCCGCGCCGACTCGACGGCAAGCATTGAGACCGTCGGACTGCTGGGCGACAGCTACATCAATATTACGCGCGGGAGTCCCGGCCAGGAAGTGATTGCCGATGGCGGCGTGCTGAAAACCTCCCAGGAAGCGGATGTCAAAAGGGTGGTTCAAAACGCCAATGACGTTTTCATCAACCTGCGCGTGTTGAGCGCCAAACTCAACGACATCTCGGGCCAGATCCAGTCGGGAAAAGGCTCGGTGGGAAAGCTCGTCTACGATCAGACCCTTTACAACCGGCTGAATAAGACAACCGACACCCTCGACCGGATGGTTACCCGCGTCGATCAGGGCCAGGGAACGCTGGGCAAACTCATGGCCGATGAGACCCTGTACAACACCACCGTCGCCACCATCGACCGCCTGAATAAGGCGATCGACGACATGCAACACGGCCCGGGAAGCCTTGCCAAATTCGTCTCTGACCCCTCAGTCTACAACAATGTGAATCACCTGGTGACCCAGGCCAACTCGCTCGTCGATAACATCAATCAGGGCCAGGGCACACTGGGAAAGCTGGCGAAGGATCCCCAGCTCTATAACCGCCTGAACGAAACCTTCGATCATCTCGATGCCCTTTCAACTCGAATGGACCAAGGCCAGGGCACGCTGGGGAAGCTTTCTACCGACCCCACGCTCTACAACAATCTGAGCCAGAGTTCACAATCCTTAAGAGATTTCCTCACGGAATTCAAGAAGAGTCCCAAGAAATATCTGACGGTGAAAATGCATATCTTCTAGTGTCCTGAGTCAGGAGTTCGTTGATGAAGTCAGCCCCGACTTGTCGGGGCGAAAGAATGTAGCCCACGGCGCAAGCCGTGGGTCAGCGAGCCTCCCTCACCCCCGTCCCCTCTCCCGCCCGGGCGGGAGAGGGGTGCCGAGGGCGGGGTGAGGGCCCTCCCCCAGGGCTTGCGCCCTGGGCTACAATCTTCCGCCCCTAACGGGCTGCGAAAAGACCGCCCGCATGAGGAAGGCTTTGTAAGCGAACTTCTGACTCAAGAGACTAGCAGGATGGCGAGAGATTTGGGCTAGGGACTGGGGACTGGAGGAATTTTGAATTGCTTCCTCGCCAGTGCCTACCCTTACTGCCCACTTTTTCGAATCATGACCCTCAAAGTAACCGAAAACCGCCTTGAGGGAAATTCCGCGCTATGCTAACCTGTTGGCTCGACGCACGCTGGAGTGGCGGAATTGGCAGACGCAGCAGACTCAAAATCTGCCGCCGGTCACCCGGCATGGGGGTTCAACTCCCCCCTCCAGCACCAGGCCTATAGAAGTTCAGGGATCGTGGCACTTGGAGGGGCTTGTAGTAGGTGAGAGAGGCTTGTAAGTCCGTGATTCTACGTGGGCGCGATTTCTTGAATGTTCAGGGATCGTGGCGCGAAGTGCGTCAAGGTTACAGCCTAGATGCAACTGGTTTGTTGAAAAGTAAGGAGTTAGAGCGGGGCGAGTTGCAACTAGCGTGTAACCCGGCGGGGGAAAAATAGGCGCAAGCGACTAAGCGGCTGTCATTCAATGACTTACCACTGTAACCTGACGCGAATTAGGTTGCGAACGCCGAAAATCGGTGTAACCTGAAAGTGATAGGCGTCAGAGTTGAGTGTAACCTGATTTTTGAAAGTTGCGAAGTGGCGTCAAAACTAGATGCGAAATGCGCATGACTATAGACCACTAAAAGAACATCATGATAAACTGCGAAAAGAGCATTATGACGGCGTCCGAGAAGGGTGTGACTACATCTTCCAGGGCGACGGAACTCGAAACGCCGAATCAGGCTTCCTAGACTCATTCATCACGAACCCCGCCAGAGAACCAAACCCCTTCATGGCCTGAAGAGCAAGCTCTCGTCCCTCCGGCGAGTCCAAGTTGACATCCATAGATTCCTGTGATTGGGAACCTGTCTGAGCACGCAGGTTTTGTATAGCCCCTAAAGCCCAAATGGCATATAGCAAGGACTCCAAGATCCCCCGCAGATTGCGCACCTCTTCGATCAACTTTTCGTCGTCCATGGGTCACCTCCCTACATGAACCACCGGCCCAAGATGATGGCCGATTTTGCCACTGTGCGAAGA
>JBAVYG010000667.1:0-3038 GCA_049698675.1 Terriglobia bacterium | reverse complement strand
AGAGACAGCCTTTTTCAATTCTTTAATGAGAAATGCGGGTTAGCTTCTTGGAATCTGACAGGTAATTGAAAATCCCAACTGCGTCGGTGGAAATCGTTACCCTCAGGGTGGCCGAACGCGTCACGCTAACGGGGCCCGTATCTTCGGCTTTGGCTGCGCGCTTAGTGTGTTGCGCCATGGCAGGGCCAGTTGCAAGCAACAAGAGAAGCATCAAGGCGGTAACATAGGCTTTCATTTCTTTTATCCCTCCTAGGGATTTCGCCTGCTCCCATAATACAACACCTCCCGGTTTCGACATAGTTCCCGACAGCCGGCAGTGTCCCAATTAGAATGTAGGGCCACCCCTTGGGGCGGCCAGGCCGGGGCAAGCCCCGGCCCTACGTCGCATATTAGGACACTACCCGACAGCCGGCATCTCCGGCCCTTTTCCATGCGAGCTCTCAGTCTACCAGTGCAGCCTCATTCGTCTGCGGTTGGCAGGGCGTCCATGCCGTAGCGCTGGGCTTCGTGCTGCATCAGGCGTGTCAGCTCCAATTTGGTTTCCTCGGGCAGACGCGAGGGCGTGTATTGCTCGATGAGCCGCGAAACCTCCCGCGCGGCGCGCTCCCTCAATCTCAGTTGCCCCCCCTCCAGCCATCGCGATAGGTTGGCGCGATCGATAACCGGGCCAGGGAAAGTGATCTCCTCGCGCAGGTGGCGGCGGGTGTGGTCGGCGATCAGCAAATACTTTTCGCGCCGCAATTCCTGGAAGAGGGGAAGCGATGGGAAATCCTCCCGCGGTTCGATCCCGCGCAACAGGCGGTAGGTCATGGCGCAGATCTCGTTATCGACGACCAGCTTCTCCAGGCTCAGGCAGCTTTCAAAATCCAGCATCCCCGGACCCGAGATGCTGTTGATTCCCGAGAGCGCCGCCAAGATCGCGCCTATGCCTGTCTCGAGGCCCGCCTGCGCGTCCAATTGCTTCGCGTCGCTGAGGGCAATGTAACCCTGAGTGGGCATGCCCAGGCGCTTCCCGACCTCGCTGTTCGCGCAGTCGAGCATCATGGTTTCCACCGCGCCCATCGGAGTGGTCCCGAACCGGACGTCGAAGATGGCGGGCGAGCCGCCGTACAAGATCGGATGGCCGGGATTCACAAGCTGGCTAATCACCACCCCACTCAGGTTCTCGGCGGTCTGCTGGACAAGGCTTCCCACTAGAGTGACGGGCGCCACGAGTCCGGAAAGCGGCATGGATATCAGCTCCACCGGAATCGACCAGCGGGCACAGTCCACCAGATTCTGGCTTGTCACATTGCTCCACTTGAGCGGCGCGGTGGGGCAGGCGGAGAAGATGGTCAGGGGCTTGGCTCGGAGTGCCGGCTCGTTTCCGCGCACCGCGACTTGCAGGTCCTTCATGATCTCGAACCCTTCCACCGTGAAGGCCCCGGTGACCACCGGCTTCTCACCGTACAGGAGGCTTAGATAGAGTCGGTAGCTATCCGCGATCTTGTCGTGAACATCGGCGGGGATCAGGGCGGTGCTTTGAGAAGCGAGGTGCGGCAGGCCGCTCGTTACCTTCACGTAGCGGACGTAGTCCAGCGTCGAGGGTCGGCGCAATTCGCTGCTCCGGTTATCCAGGATGTTGAGCGCGGTTGAGCCAGGCGTGAAGTATACGTTGTCACCCCGAAAGTCATGTGTTTCGTTCCCCAGGACATCGTAGAGTTTGAAAGCGCGGGGGACGGTAGCGAGCGCGTGGTCGATGAGGTCTTCGGTGAGGCGGGCGTTCCAGTTGCCTTCGTCCACCTGCGCGCCATGGCCAGCAAGCAAAGTGAGCACAGGTTTATTGTGGATCTCGAGACCTAGCTTGCACACTACTTCGCGCGCTTCCGCGATGATTCTATCGATCAGTTCATCTTCGAGCAGTCTAAGAATGGGTCTCATTTGTCTCCTTGCGAAGGGATTGTGGGGCCAAGTTAGGTCCACGGTGCGTCTTCAGCACCATCGAGACCGATCTTGCCTATGGCCAAGCTGTAGTTCACCCCCCAGCTCACACCTCGGTGAAGGGGAGGGCTAGATTGTACTCGAACCGCTCTCGAAAGGGCCGATTTTCGGGCAGGTGTGCACCAAATTGGTAACTAAATCTCAGGTAAAGGAAAGGCCGTCACACTAACTAATTGAAAGAATTGGCTCCTCGGCCAGGACTCGAACCTGGAACCCTTCGGTTAACAGCCGAACGCTCTACCATTGAGCTACCGAGGATTATGCGATCCGTACCACCCTTTGGGATTCTCGCTTTTGCTGAGCTTGCCGTTGAACAATGATGGACAGGGGCAGAGAAAGATCTTCGCAAGAGTGGAAATGCGGAGGACGGCTTAGGGCTTCTTCTCTTCCTCTTTCTTTTCCGAGCTCCCCTCCATGCCGCCTTTGATGGCATCCTTGAACTCGCGAATTCCCTTCCCCAAGCCCTTTCCGAGTTCCGGCAACTTTCCTGGTCCAAACAGGATCAACACAATTAGCAATATGAAAATCAAATGGGTTGGCTGAAACAAACCCTCCATAACACATCCTCCTCGCCCGCCCACCCAATGTCAGCGGCGCACCAATCAAACTTATTATAACTCAGGCGGCACCGAAACCCAATCGCGATTTGGGTAGTGTCTCAATTCGACTCTAGGGCCGCCTCTCCCCCGCCATGGCGGGACGGGACGGCTTGGCCGGTCCCGCCCTGCGGGACCGGCCCTACATCCCATATTAGGAGACTACCGCGATTTGCGCCCCTTGAAAACCATATTACCTGGGGTCTTACATTCTTCCTGGCACTTCTCGTAGTAAAGAGCCAAATAGCTGCTGGTGATGTAATCCTGGCGCGAATACCCCAGCCGGGTCGCAACCTCGTCGATCCATTTCTCCGGCCCTTCAAGCTCGAGGTAATTGCCTATGGGCGTCTCGTCGTACGCTACCTGGGGCAGTCCATGCAAGTCTGCTTTGTTACCTTCGGCAAAGATGGTCCGGTACTTTTCATAAATGAACACTTGCTTCAACCCCAGGTTCTTCAGAAC
>JBAVYG010000666.1:0-7174 GCA_049698675.1 Terriglobia bacterium | reverse complement strand
CAGCAGCCCGCCAAACGTGTCCACGGCGACGTTGGGCATTCCCCGAGTGGCTTCCTGCAGCATCTCCACACGCTCCGTAACGGTGAAAAGTGGGAGCTTGTCGGGGTTGGTCAAGACCGCAACAATCAAACGTCCAAAGACCCGCCGGGCCCGCTCGATGAGATCGAGATGACCGTTGGTGATCGGATCGAAAGACCCGGGATAAATCGCTAGACTTTCAGACATAAGCTGTCTGCTAAACCGCGCCCGCAAGGATTGGACCCGGAAATGAACATTCTAACGTTCACTCTGGAATCTTGCAAACGATAATGTGGTGATGACAGCGATTCCGCATCCGAACGAAGAAGTGCTTGAACGACCGGATTGGAAATCCCCGGCGATGTCGAAGGGGCAGTTAAGATCTTGGCGAAGGGGTGAGCCCCAAGCGTTCCTCTCCACAGTAGCAAACAAATCGCCGGCCACGCAGGAAGCCGACCAGTGTAAGTCCGCACTCGCGAGCCAATTGGACCGCCAGATCGGAGGCAGCGGAGACCGAGGCCAGCAGTGGAACTCCCGCTACCAGCGATTTTTGAATGATCTCGAAGCCCCCTCGGCCACTCGCCAACAACGCACAGTCCGCTAAAGGAATGCGACCTCGTAGCAAAGCCCAGCCGATGAGCTTATCCACCGCGTTATGCCGCCCCACGTCTTCTTTTACAGCAATCAGCTTTCCGGAGGCTTCGAATAACGCGGCGGCATGTAGGCCGCCGGTTCGCCCAAACAGTACTTGGGCAGACCGGAGGGTTTCGGGAAGACTACAAAGGATTTCGGGATCAAGTCGGAAGCGGGGATTGGGCCGCTTGATCCCTTGCAGGCGACAGCCCTCGATATATGCCTTGCCACATAATCCACAACTGGAGTTTGCGGGGAAATTACGTTGAGTCCGCATCGAATTGAGAGTTTTGCGGTGGTTGAGCTCGACATGAACAGTATTCCGATCGGACCCTGATCCGTTGCCATATCGGAGGCTGGCGACCTCTTTAGCCGAACGGATGATTCCCTCAGTGAAAAGGAAGCCTGCCGCTAATTCAAAGTCGTCCCCGGGAGTTCGCATGGTCACGCTAAGGGGACGCTTCCCAACACGGATTTGGAGTGGCTCCTCACCTACCAGAGAATCGCGTAGACGCCGGACCTTCCTGTCGTTCCATTCCGACACGGTGGAGAAGTTCACCGAACGTGGGCCAGGCTCCATCCTTCGCTCTCCTTTAGTTGACAGCCGAGACTTCCATTGTAGGCTCCCCAGCAGCGCCGAGTCCACACCCGACCGCCTCCCCTTGGAACTTTCCACATGAGTTATGCATCCCGGCAGTTCCGGAACCTCAGCAATGAACGCTTGGTCCTGTTTGCTCCAATAGGGGATGATCTCATATTTGTGCAGCGTTGCGGGTCGTCGCAAGGCCTCTTTAAGATGAAGGACTAGCTGATGTTTTTGATGAACCACTAAGACGCAACTTGGCGCTACGCGGGTTGTTTGATTGTCAACTGTTGACTGTGAACTGTTAACTGGTTTTCTGGCGGAGCCACGTACGATACAGTACGTGGCGGAGAGGGTGGGATTCGAACCCACGTGCCCGCTTTTGGCAGGCAAGACGCTTTCGAGGCGCCCCCGTTATGACCGCTTCGGTACCTCTCCGGGAAAGTCGAGTAGTCGAAGGTCGACGGTCAACAGTTAGAGTTATGAACTGCTGAGATCCTTCGTCGTCCGCCAATAAGAATGGCGTCCCGCCTAGGCGGGATCAGGATGACAGCATGATGGCTTTCTTGCGCAATCCCCTAAGTCCTCCTTCTCCTGCAACGGAAAAAGTCGCGCAGAATCCTTGCGCTTTCTTCGGCCAGCACGCCGGAAACAACCTCAACCCGATGATTCACTTTGGGGTGGTTGAGGACGGCGAGGGCTGACCCACACGCGCCCGCTTTAGGATCTGGCGTTCCGAAAACCAGTCGTCGCAGGCGTGCCTGGATAATCGCGCCGGCGCACATTGCGCAAGGCTCAATTGTAACATAGAGGTCGCAGCCTTTCAGCCGGTAGTTCCCGAGCTTCTTTGCAGCGCGCCGCAGCGCCAGGACCTCCGCATGGGCTGACGGGTCCCACAGGCCGAGGGAACGATTGTGCGCCCGAGCGATAATCTTCTCATTGTGAACCACTACGGCGCCCACGGGAACTTCCCCCTCCGAATCGGCCTTTTGTGCTTCCCGAAGTGCGCGCCGCATGAAATTCGCGTCCGCCTGTGGAGAAGTGGCAGGTGACAATCGATGGCTCATTGGGTTATCGTAGCAACGAAGAAGGAAAGTTGAAACTAGAAATCAGAAAGCAGAAATCAGAAACTGGAAGGTGAGGCGGCTGGTTTCTGATTTCCAATTTCTGCTTTCTGCTTTATCTCGAATGTACGTCTCTGTGGTGAGATTCGCAGGTACGAAGTTGAATCAGATAGAAAGGAGATTATACCTTGGTGATTAACCGAAGAGATTTTATACGGAATACTGCCCTAGGCGCTGCAACAATTGTTGGGGGGTCTGGGTTAACGCGCAATCTTTTTGCCAACCCTTACGGCAAACCCATTGGGCTACAGCTCTACACGTTGCGTGATGAACTTCAGAAGGACGTGCCGGGCACGATCAAGAAAGTGGCCGCCATCGGGTACAAAGAAGTCGAGACTTATGACCTCTACGGGATGCCAGCGAGCCAATTCGCAAAACTGCTGAAAGACAACGGCCTTACCGCGCCCAGCGGCCACTACAATCTGAAAGATATAAAGTCCCATTGGGAAAAGTCGATCGCCGAAGCCAGAGATTTGGGTCTTAAGTACATGGTGAATGCCATCCTGGAGCCTGAGGATCGAAAGTCCTTTGACGACTACAAGCGGCTTGTGGACGTGTTCAACAAAGCCGCTGAGCAGACGCACCAGGCCGGCATACGGTTCTGCTACCACAATCATAATTTTGAATTCAAGCAATATGGTGAGACTACTGCTTATGATTACCTCCTCAAGCAATTGGATCCCAACCTCGTGCAGTTCGAAATGGACTGCTTCTGGGTTACGCACGCCGGCCAGGACCCGGTGACTTTCTTCAAGAAACACCCGGGCCGTTTCCCCCTGCTGCACATCAAGGATTTGAAGGCCGGGATTCCGCCCACAACAGAGTTTGATGCCAGGATGGGATTATTTGCCGAGGTGGGGAAGGGGACTATTGACTGGAAGCGCATCTTCGCGGCTGCGCCCCAGGGCGGCATGAGGCACTTCTTTGTAGAGCAGGATTTTTGCGAGGTCCCGCCGCTGGAGAGCATCAAGATCAGTTACGAATACCTGCATAACCTGACCGTTTAGCCCCGCGAGGCTATTGACCCAGGGGGAGAAGTTGCCCTTTCTCCAGGTGGCGCGTCACGGTGGCGTGGCGTGCGGCGCGCGGATCGTGTGTTACCAGGATGATGGTTTTCTTAAAGTCTCGGTTCAATCGGGACAGTATATCGAGAATCTCGTCGGCAGAGTGCGCGTCCAGGTCGCCCGTGGGTTCATCGGCCATGAGCAGCGTGGGGTCGGTAACGATGGCGCGCGCAATCGCCACCCGTTGTTCCTGACCGCCGGAGAGTTGTCGAGGAAAGTGGTGGATGCGCTCTTCCAAACCGACAAGTTTCAAGGCGCCGGTAACATGCTCTCTTCGTGCTTGCGAAGAGAGCTTCGTGAGCAGCAAGGGTAATTCGACATTCTCGAAGGCAGTAAGAACCGGAATCAGGTTAAAAGTCTGGAACACAAAACCAACGTGCACGTTTCGCCATGCCGCCAACCGGTCCTCGCTCATGCTCGCCACGTCTTCGCCCAGGACGCGCAGTTGGCCCTGGGTGGGGCGATCGATTCCGGCGATAATATTCAGAAGGGTTGTTTTCCCGGATCCCGAGGGGCCCATCAGGCAAAGAAACTCGCCCTCCAAAACGGTCAGATTCACATCTTCCAGCGCTGCGACCTCGAAAGAATCTCGCCGGAAAATCTTGGAAAGCCCTTTAGTTTCCACAACAGTATTAGACATGGCCTGTCCTTTGGCGGAGTTGTCAGTGGTCAGTCGTCAGTTGCCCTTCCAAGCTGTCATTCCGAGCGGAGCGAGGAATCTCGCTCTGAGTATTTTCAAGACAATGCGAGATTCCTCGTCGCCTGCGGCTCCTCGGAATGACACGCCACACGAGTTTTTCCGTAGCCTGCTAGCCCCCAGCACCTAGCCCCCGCTCTTCACCCTAACCCGCTGGCCCGGAGTCAAACCATCAACTCCTCGCACGACAATCCGCTCGTTGGGTGAAAGCCCATCAAGAACTTCGACGCGGTCGCCGAGGTCCCGCCCCACCTGGATCTCGCGAAGCCTGGCATGCGAACCATCGATGACGAACACAACCGTCTTGCCGTCCTTTTGAGTCATGGCAGGGCGGGGAATAGTGATGATCTCGCGCACGGATTGCTTCTGATTTTCCGCCGGCGCCAGGAACGACACGTGGGCGTTCATCTCCGGGCGCAAGTAAGCATCAGGGTGCAGGATTTTGACCCGGACTTCAATGGTGGCTTTCTGCCGGTTGGCCTCAGGTGCAATTTCCGCCACCACTCCCTGGTACACGCGGTCGGGGTAAGCGTCTGCCGTTACGCTGCATTGCTGGGCTGGCGAAATGCGGGAAAAGTCGTTCTGATTGATGTCGAGCTGGGCCTGGAGGTCATTCAGATCCGCAACCGAGGCAACCGAAGCCTTGACCCCGCCGGTTCCGCCAAAGGTCATGGTGGAGACCATTTCACCCTTTTCGACGAGGCGCTCCAGCACCGTGCCGGTGACGGGCGCGCGGATGAGCGTGGAATCAAGCATGGTTTGCGCGTACTCCACGGCGGCCTGCGCCTGAGCGACCTGGGCTCGAGCATATTCAATCTCTTCGATGCGCGGGCCGATTTTCACCAGTTCGTAGTTCTTGCGAGCGCTTTCGAGCTGGTTCCGGGTCACATCGTACTGCATCTGTGCGGCATCGAGCTGTGACTGCGAGGTGATCTCTTGCCGGAACATTTCTTTGCCGCGTTTGAGGGTGATGTCGGCGTTCAGGAAATTGGCCTGTGCCTGCTCCATGGCGGCCTTGGCAGCGTCGATCTCCTGCGGGCGCGAACCGGTTTCCAATTCCCGCAGGCGGGCTTTCAAAACCGCCACGTTGGCCTGTGCCTGCTTGAGTTGAGCGACGAACTCAGCGTCCTCGAGGCGCACGATCACCTGGCCCTCGCGAACCTGGTCCCCCTTTTCAACGCCCACCCAGGCCACTTTTCCCACCACCTTGGAGCTGACGTCGATGGGATGATGGGCCACAATGTATCCACCAGCGGTCAGAACCGCGTTCCCCGTGGCGGCGCCCTGCTCCAGCGCCGGCCGCTCGACCTCAACCTCAGCCGCGTTGCCGAAGAGGCGCGCGACCGCCAGCCCTGCGCCTGCCAGCAATACCACCGCCGCCACGGCGTACAGGAGCGGACCGCGGCTTCCTTTGTCTTTCTGGTCCAGCGCGCCTTTCTGGGACCGGTCAATTTGCAAGACGCGCAAGTCCTTTGATGTTGGCTCGACTGGGGCCATATTCTCGCTCGCTCCTGCGGGGCGATCCGTGGATTGCCCCTTTATCGTCGTAGCGGCGAGTTTACCTCGCCACGTGGCGGCATAAAGCCGCCTCTACATCAAACCGACCCACTAGTCCTTTACACAGACCGTAATGCGGTTACGATGTTTTCATGCGCGGCCCGCCAGGCGGGGAAAAAGCCGCCAAGAAAGCCCATGAAGACCGCAAAGATCATACCGCTCAGCAGCAATGATGGGGTGACGCGAAAGTTGAACGCCACTTCACTAAAGGTTGCAAAATTGGTGGTTCCCGTCGTCAGGCCGTTGACTGGCAGGGCCAGCACGCAGCCCAGCGCGCCACCCAGCGCCGCGATGAGCACCGACTCGAGGACGAAGGAGAAGAGAATGCTTCCCCGCGAGTAGCCCAAAACGCGCAGCGTGCCGATTTCCTTGGTGCGGCGCGCCACCGCAGCGTACATGGTATTCATGGCTGCAAAGGACGCCCCCACCGCCATCAAAACTGCAATGAACAGTCCCAGGGCTTTGATGGGAGCCGCAAAGCGGGTCTGGCTCTCATAGTACTCGCGCTCGGTCTGAGGTTTCAGATGCAGGCGGCGGTCGTTGGCGATCTGGTCGCGCAGGCCGGCGACGCTGCTCGAGTCGGCTGCCCGCACCATCACGCTTGAGTAGCCATCACGGTCAAAGTCTGTGGCCAAGTCATTCACATCCGTCCAGATTTCTGAGTCGTAGGCGGTGTTGCCCACTTCAAAAATGCCCACCACGGTCCAATAACCCTTGGCGAATTTTAATTTGTCCCCCAGGCCGCAGTTCTGAAACCGGCCGGCAATCTTCTTACTGGCGATGACTTCCCTGAGGCCGGACCTGAAGAAACGACCCTCCACCATCTTAAACTCCGGGCGAAGTGAGGGGCCCTCTGGGCCAAGGCCGCGAATCGTCACGTTGGACCCTTGCGTCTCGCCGCGGCGTGGAAGATTGATGAGGATAATCAGCTCCGGGGAAACCCACGGCTCTCCCTTATCCGTTTTGGCGATGCCGTGGAGGTACTTGATCACCTGGAGCGAGTCACGGGTGACCGAACTGGTGGATTCTGATTGCGCCCCTTCCCGCATGATGAGGACGTTCAAGGGTTGTCCCGTAGCTGACAGGGAAGTCTGAAGTCCCTGGGCAAGCGCCATGAGCACCACAAACACGGCGACCGTGAGGGTGATGCTGAAAGCCGTCATGAGCGTGGTAGTCCTGCGAACGATCAGATTCCGTGCGTTGTATTTTAACGGGATCGCCATAAATCGTTTCCCTTATCAGCCCGTAAAACGGAGCGCCTCGGCGATGTTGATCCTCGCTGCCCGGTAGGCCGGCCAACTCGCAGAGAGAAAGCCTAAGACGATGGAAAGCGCCATACAGAATAGAAAAGTCTCCGGCCTCATCCTCATGTCGGCCCAGACCAATGACCCGATCTTCCTGAGGGCCATCGCATCGTAGAGCAATTTGGCTCCTCCCACCCCAACCAGCGCCCCGCCCACCGTCAGGACCAACGATTCTCCCACGAAAAGAGCCAGAA
>JBAVYG010000665.1:0-5555 GCA_049698675.1 Terriglobia bacterium | reverse complement strand
AACGCCAAGCAGCCTGCGCATTTTCATCATCTCCATGTCATCAAGGGTTTCTAGTACCCTGTCTCCTTCCAACCTGTAACGAAGTCAACGCGGCGTATGATTTGGATTCTACTCTTAGACTCAACGGATTGAATGTCTGGCGGAGCCACGCACCGTACGGTACGTGGCGGAGAGGCAGGGATTTGAACCCTGGGTACAGCTTTTGACCGTACAACGGTTTAGCAAACCGCCGCCTTAAGCCACTCGGCCACCTCTCCGTCGTTTTGCTTTCAACAGATTACTATGGATTCTCCCTGTTGTCCAACATTTGCGCCAAAATCGTGGATTTCCACCCACCGACGTGTATTCTGGCACTTGGGTTGCCTGTGGAAACGTGAGGCGCCACAGAGGTCCCCATAGCCTTTTACAAATAAAGGACTTATTCGGCAGAATCGCGCCGACTCTTGGCCCTACTGTTGCTCCATCTAAACATGGATCGTCACTAATGTCACTTAGGCTTTGCTCTGGAAACCGGATGGTGGCCGAAGGCGCGCTTGCTTCAGGCTGCCGTTTTTTTGCCGGTTATCCCATTACCCCCGCCTCGGAAATCTACGAAGTCATGATGCGGGAACTCGTCGCGCAGGGCGGCTTGGCACTCTCCGCCCCGGACGAGATATCCTCATTATGTTACTGCGTAGGAGCGAGCCTTCGGGGCCTCAAGGCCATGACAGCGACCTCCGGCCCCGGCTGGGCTTTAATGGCCGAGACCGTCCAGTATGCGCTCATGACCGAAACGCCGGTGGTGATCGCACTGGTGCAGAGGCTGGGTCCGAGCACGGGAGGGGCAACCCAGGGAGCGCAGGGAGATATTTTCCTCGCTGAATTTTCAACTTCGGGGGGCTACACCATACCGGTTTTCGCCCCCAGCAACGCCGCCGAGTGCTACGAGCTTGCTCAGCACGCTTTCAATTGGTCTGAACGCCTGCGTTCGCCTGTCGTACTGCTTTCCGACAAGGAAGTGGGGATGACAACCGAGGTGATAGAAGAAGCCGCTCTGGCCAGGCTGGCAACTGTTCAACGGACCGAAGTCGCGGCAGAAACTCCCTTCGCCGCATATGACATCGAGAGACCTGAGGAAGTGCCGGCCTTTGCTCCGGTAGGCGGGGAAGTCAAGGTCACAGTGACGGGGTCGGCTCACGATCGCCGGGGACGACTGAGGAAGGTTTCGCCCGAGGTCGTCGAAATGCTTCTTCACTTGCAACGCAAGATCGAAGCGCACGCCACCGAAATGGCCTTGGTGCGCCCCGACCTAGACCCTGACGCTTCCTGTCTGCTGCTCAGTTATGGAATCACGGCGCGCGCCGCTCGTGAGGCCGTCGGCGTGCTGCGCAGAGAGGGATTTCCCATCTCTTTTTTGCAGATTCAAACCCTCTTTCCGGTGCCCACTGAAGCGCTCAATTGGGCGTCCGCTGGGATACGCACCGTCTTCGTCGCCGAAGAGAACTTCGGCGGTCAATACCGCGCAGTTCTGGCGCCCTTACTGACAGGCAAGCGCCTCTTGGGAATCAATAAGGTCGGCAGCATGATCACCCCGGGTGAAATTGTTGGCGCGATCAGGGGGGCGAGGGTCTGATGGGAAACCCCACCTACCTGGCGAGCGACGCAAAGCTTCCCTACTGTAGGGGATGCGGCCACGCGCTGGTGGTACGTCAACTGAGCCGCGCGCTCGAAGGGCTCGGTCTGCCACCTCGTTCCGTGGTGCTCACCACCGACATTGGCTGCGTGGGCCTGGCGGACAACCTCTTCCCTTACCTGCATACCGTCCACACTACGCACGGTCGTTCGACCGCAATGGCGACAGGCATGGCCTTGGCTGAGATGATGCTTCCCACCAAGGGCTTGAAGCCTATCGTCATGATTGGCGACGGCGGGGCCATGATCGGTTTGTTGCATTTGGTTCATGCGGCCCAGTTAAATGTGGACGTCACGGTACTGGTTCATAACAACTTCCTGTTTGGGATGACGGGGGGCCAGCATTCGGCCTTTACACCCCTTAACTGGATTACGGCCACTACGCCGGAAGGAAACTGTATCCCGCCGCTCGATCTCCTCGCGCTTCTCCGAGCCGCGCACGCCGGGTTTTTGGCCCGCCAGTTTGCCACCGACAGCAACCTCGATGAAGTGATCGCCGAGGCGATCGCTTTCCCGGGATTCTCGCTGGTCGAGATTCTGGAGATTTGCACGGGCTATGGCACACGAAACAAGGCCACGGGAAACGCACTGCGCGAGGTCGTCAGCCGCCAGGGGTACTCGATCGGACGGATGGAAGCGCAGCAGCAGCGCCCCACGTTCAGCGCGCTTTACCGCCGCGAAATGGAATCCCGTCCCCGGGCAAAGTCTCGCCCCCAGGTCCCCGAGCTGTCTGTCAAGGGTGACCTTGCCAACCCGCTGCACATCGTGATTGCGGGCACGGCGGGCGAAAGAGTGCAATCTTCGGCGGCTCTCTTGTGCCGGGCAGCGTTGTCCGTGGGGCTCTACAGTACACAAAAGAACGATAATCCAGTGACGCAGGGTTCCGGATTCTCCCTTTCCGAGATTTGCTTGAGCCCACAGCCCATTGAGTACACCGGGATGGAAAGTGTCGATGTCGTCATCGGCGTGAGTCAGGACGGATGGAATGAGCTCCGGGCTAACGGGACGTTGGCTCAATTGACGCCAAGGACACTTCTGCTCCTCGATGCCGAGCTTGAGATTTCCAATGTAACGGGCCGACTGCTCCGGCAGCCCTTCCGGCGTGAGGCGACGCCTAAGCGCGCCGCACTGGCTGCGCTTGCATTCTGGCTGGGCATGGAACCAGTCGTCCCCAGCGTGGCGTGGGACGCCGTGGTGGCCTCGCTTCCTGTCGAGCGCCGCGAGGAGGTTGCAGCGGCATTGCGGATTGGGAAGAACTTGGCATCTCAAGGAGGTGTGGCCGTGTCCTAGCAGAGTGTCCAGTAGGGGTCGTCACGAAATCACCATCGCATTGGTGACCGACCTACCCCCTCACCCGGTCCGCCCCGGCTGGAGAAAACGCCGGGAGCGGCCCCCCCTCTCCCCCAAAGGGGAGAGGGCGCAGGGATCGAATCAGTTCTCCTCTCTCCCCTTTGGTGGAGAGGGGGGCAGAAATCGAATCAAGTCTCCCCTCTCCCCCTTGGGGGAGAGCGGCCGGGGGTGAGGGGGTTGCGGTTCGAAAACGGAATGGTTATTACGTGACAACGCCGCAGGCCGGGCGTCATTTGCCGGCAAGATGCCGGCGCTACAGCTAAGTTTGAGAACCATCACACGTTCATTTCAGAACCGAATGGAGCAATGCTAATGACAAGAAGCAAAGTGACTATAGACGGCAACGAAGCAGCGGCCTACGTGGCCTTCCGGGTCAACGAGGTCATTGCCATTTACCCCATCACACCGTCCTCCCCCATGGGCGAGTGGGCGGACCAATGGTCGGCAGAAAGTAAACCAAACCTCTGGGGCACTATACCTCGCGTGGTCGAAATGCAGAGCGAGGGCGGGGCCGCCGGGGCTCTCCATGGGGCACTGCAAGCCGGGTCTCTCGCCACCACCTTTACGGCCTCGCAAGGCCTGCTCTTGATGATCCCCAACATGTACAAAATCGCTGGGGAACTTACTCCCACCGTGTTCCACGTTTCCGCAAGGACCCTGGCAACCCACGCGCTCTCCATCTTTGGAGACCACAGCGACGTGATGGCGACCCGCCAGACGGGCTTCGCATTGATCGCCTCAAACTCGGTGCAGGAAGTGATGGATTTTGCTCTACTCGCGCAGGCCGCCACCCTGCGGGCTCGCGTGCCCTTCCAGCATTTCTTCGACGGCTTTCGAACCTCGCACGAAGTCGCCAAGGTCGAGGAGTTAACCAACGAAGATATGCTGGCCATGATTGACGAAGAGCTCGTCCAGGCGCATCGGAAGCGCGCCTTGTCGCCGGATCACCCGTTCATCCGCGGCACCGCCCAGAACCCCGACGTTTTCTTCCAAGAGCGTGAGACCGTGAACCCGTTCTATGAAGCCTGCCCGGCCATCGTCCAGGAAGAGATGGATAAATTCGCGCGTCTCGTGGGGCGTGCCTATCACCTCTTCGACTACGTTGGCGCGCCGGATGCCGAGCGGGTCGTCATCCTGATGGGATCGGGAGCCGAGGCCGCTCAGGAAACCGTCGAACACCTCACGGCGCGCGGCGAGAAGGTGGGCGTCCTGAAAGTGCGGCTGTATCGTCCTTTCTCGATCGAGCACTTCGTCAACTCACTCCCCGCGACCGTGAAAACCCTCGCCACCCTGGACCGCACCAAGGAACCCGGGAGCCCCGGTGAACCACTCTATGTTGACGTCGCGACGGCAGTAAGCGAAGGAATCGCAACTGGCAAGACACCCTTCAAGGCCTATCCGCGAATCATTGGCGGACGCTATGGGCTCTCCTCGAAGGAGTTCACGCCGGCGATGGTCAAGGCCGTCTTCGACGAGATGCTCAAGGAGAAGCCTCGCAACCACTTCACTGTGGGCATCGAGGACGACGTCACCCACACCAGCCTCGAATACGACCCGGCTTTTTCTACCGAAGATCCGAGCACCGTGCGCGCGATCTTCTATGGCCTCGGAGCGGATGGGACGGTGGGCGCCAATAAGAACTCGATCAAGATCATTGGCGAGGATACGGACAACAACGCCCAAGGTTACTTCGTATACGACTCGAAGAAAGCCGGCTCCGTCACCATCTCTCACCTGCGCTTTGGTCCCAAGCCGATTCATTCCACTTACCTGATTTCCAAGGCCAACTTCGTGGCCTGCCACCAGTTCACGTTCCTCGAGCGGCTTGACATGTTAAAGGCCGCACAACCCGGGGCCACGTTCTTGCTCAATAGCCCCTTTGGCCCGGAGGAAGTCTGGGACCACCTCCCCCGGACAACTCAAGAGGAGATCATCAAGAAGAAACTCCGCTTCTTTGTGATCGACGCTGTCAAGGTGGCTCGCGACGCCGGTATGGGCGGCCGCATCAACACCGTGATGCAAACTTGTTTCTTCGCGATCAGCGGCATCCTTCCGCGCGACGAGGCTATTCAGGCCATCAAGCACGCCATCGAGAAAACCTACGGAAAGCGCGGCGAAGCCATCGTACAGAAGAATTTTGCCGCGGTAGACCACGCCGTCAACCACTTGCACGAGGTCAAGGTTCCGGATCGAGTGTCCAGCACTTTTGACTTGCGGCGTGCGGTGCCGGAAGAAGCTCCGGAGTTTGTGCAGAAAGTGCTTGCCAAGATCATCGCCGGCGAAGGCGACGACCTGCCGGTGAGCGCCATGCCGATCGATGGCACTTTCCCCAGTGCCACCGCCCAGTGGGAGAAACGGAACATCGCGCTCGATATTCCGGTGTGGGATGAAGAGATCTGTATCCAGTGCGGCAAGTGCATCCTGGTCTGCCCCCATGCCGTGGTTCGGGCCAAGATTTACGATCCCGCGCTTCTGAAAAACGCGCCCCCGACCTTCAAGTCCTCTGCGGCGCGCTGGAAGGAATTCAAGGAATT
>JBAVYG010000664.1:0-8398 GCA_049698675.1 Terriglobia bacterium | reverse complement strand
CTGCCTTCTGCCGACTGCCGACTGCCTACTTTTAACCAAGGACGGAAAATATGCACAAACCTGTAATCGCGGGTAACTGGAAAATGTACAAGATCATCGACGATGGCGGTGCTCGGACTGCCTACTGCTTATTGCCTACTTCTAACCAAGGACGGAAAACATGCGCAAACCCGTAATCGCTGGTAACTGGAAAATGTACAAGACCATCGCGGAAGCGGTGGATTTTATCGAGAAGATCAAGCCGGTGGCGGCACAGGCCGGGTATTGCGAAGTGATCGTTGCGCCGCCCTTCACAGCGCTGGCTGCTGCCGCCGCAGCAGCCAAGGGCAGCAAGGTGTCGGTGGCGGCTCAGAACTGCCACTGGGACAAGGAAGGCGCGCACACCGGAGACATCTCAACAGGGATGCTCCGAGACGCCGGATGCACCCACGTGATCATCGGGCATTCCGAGCGCCGGCATGATTGCGGTGAAACCGATGAGCAGGTGAACAAGAAAGTGAAAGCGGCGCTTGCCGCTGGACTCACGCCGATCGTTTGCGTGGGGGAAACGCTGGCGGAACGCGAAAAGGGTGAAACCGAAAAAGTCCTCGAGCGGCAGTTCATGGCCGGCCTGGCCGGGTTGACCGCGGCGGACTTTTCCCGTATCATAATTGCCTACGAACCTGTGTGGGCCATCGGCACCGGACGCACGGCCACACCGGAAATGGCTGCAGAGGCGCACCGTTTCCTTCGCAGGCTCGCTCGCCAGCAGTTCGGCGAAAGCGCGGCGGGGGGCATCAGGATTCTGTACGGCGGCAGCGTCAAACCTGACAACGTCGGCGCTTTGATGGCGCAGGAAGAAATTGACGGCGCGTTGGTGGGCGGGGCGAGTTTGAAGGTCGATTCCTTTACCGCCCTGGTAAATTACCCGCGCGGCTGAGACGCCGAGCACGTAGGGCCACCCCTTGGGGTGGCCGAGGCCAAATACCCGCGCGGCTGAGACGCCGAGCGTGTAGGGCCACCCCTTGGGGTGGCCGAGGCCAACCACCCGCGCGGCTGAGGCGCCGAAAGAGAGATTCCATAGTATGATGGCTGCAATTCAGGCGATTCACATCCTGGCCAGCATTCTGCTCATTGGCTCGGTGCTTCTCCAGGGCGGCGAAAACGTCGATATCACCGCGGCTTTCGGCGGCGTAAGCCAGGCGGCCTTCGGGCCGCGCGGCTCTGTGACCCTGCTGGCAAAGATCACCTGGGGCTTGGCCGTCATTTTTATAGTCACGTCCATGAGCCTGGCAATTCATGCGTCCAGGTCCTCCTCGGGTTCGGTGCTGGAGCACGCGCCCGTCAAGTCAGCGCCCATTTCGGCGCCTCTGTCGGCACCTGTGTCGCCACCCGTGACGGTGCCCCTGACGCCCGTTCCGGCGAAGAAGTAGCAAGAACAGTTGTCAGTAATCAGTTATCAGTTATCAGTAAGGGCCCTTGCAGCGCGCGCTGGGGGACTGATGGCTGATGAACGGCAACTGAAAACTGATGAGAGAACTGAGAACTGAGAACTGAAGCCTGAAGACTGAGAACTGATGACTGAGAATTCCCTCTCGTGCGGAAGTGGCGGAATTGGCAGACGCACCAGCTTGAGGGGCTGACGGTCGCAAGACCGTGGGGGTTCGAGTCCCCCCTTCCGCACCATTTTTCAATGAGTTACACTTTGGAAATCAGATTGCGGCTGGTCGGGTAGTTTCGATCACGTTCCTATCACAAGTTTTCAAGCCCCATCTTTTCAGAACTCGTCTTTCTCTTTCTCTTTCTGCTCTCGCCTGAGGGCAGGGCCAAACACCTTGCTCGTGTAGTCTGCAAAGAGATGTATTTCAAAGTTATCCCCGAATAGCTGTAGGTCTATGTCGGTGGTGTTAGTCTCCCAACTGGCATCATAAGTGAGATGGCCAAGCGACACCGCGAACCCATGTTGGGCTTCGTCATCCTTGTATAGGTCATTCTTCCAATCGGTGGTATCCGATGCAGGCTGCCCGTACTTGGCGACCAAGTTTGCCTTCAATTCCAGATAATCTTCGATGAAGTCATTCTTGTTTGTATGCTCTTCGAGGACAGCATACCGGGCCTTGGCAAGCTGCCCAGCGGCGGTGAAGTAGTAGGCCACCAACATTTTTCTCTTGGCGACAGTGGTGGTGTAGGCAAGTAGGCCACCCTCATCCTTGAATGGCTTTTCATCCTCCGTTTTTCTTACAGAGTCTTTGGACATTCCCCAATAGGTCTTTCGGAAATGGAACGGAGGTGGTGTTACCGTTTGGGCCATCAGTGGTTGGCAGATAAGACAGTCGAGCAGAAGAGCGGTTAAGAATAGGTATCCTCTCATGGGTTCACCTCACTTTTCTCATAACAGTTGCGGATTGAGGGCCCCCCCGGCACTCCTATTTCGGATTCCACTCTGCAACGCCGCCATGATGCGAACACATCCCGCTACGATGCGCGCTGTAACTCAGTGTCCCATCGGAACACCGCGCCGTGGCTTGTTTGGCGACCTTCGTCTTTTTCGTCGCCTTTGTCTTCGTCACATGGGTTGGCGTGTGGCTTGACGAATGGGTCTTACTAGAGCTTGAGCTTGTCCTTGCCGCGCCGGATACCGGCAACGCAAGCACGAGAACCAGTACCAATCCCGGGATTACTTTTTTCATGCCTTTTCCTGACGCGCATCCTATTCACGGTTTGTCATTAGGGGGCTCTTCCCGTTCCTTCGCCGCCTTCTGAGCCCTGAGCCTGCGTGCTACGTCCCCGAGGGGTTCCCCTTGAGGCGTCGTAACAGCACGAGCCTGACTGGGAGCCTGTACCGGGGCAGGTATGACGGTTGCTTGCGTTGTGGCGGCCTGACTTGCCGTTTGCGCGGGTGAGGCTTTTGCCGCTTCCGTGGCTGTGGGCGGGCGGCTTTGAAGGTCACCGAGCACAGCATCTGCCGGGTGCCCGTTCGAGCTTATAGCGCAACCGGAGTCCGCATCCTCGAAGACAAGCGTCCCGTTCTTCGTATGCGACAAGAAGACACCGGCATACGGCACAAGATTTTTGGAAAAGTTTCCGTGTGTTGAGACGTTCAATGTGGGGGCCGTTGGGTCGGGCCGCATTGCGAACCACTTGCGCTTTGCTGCCGCAACCTGAGCTTGGCGGATTGCTTGCTCGCAGGTGACGTTGACGGCTTTTTGCTCCTTCGCTTTCGATGATCCGCAAATGAGAACCGCGAACACCGAAAGGGCCGTAACTGCGGACTTCATTGACCTTTCAGCTTCCATTGCGTTCTCCGGGGCTGGTCGCAACCCTAATTCGCGGCCTCAAAACAGCTAAGGCAGGGTTCATTTTTATGCTAATCGCTGGATTATTGCCATGGCACTCTGGTACTGGGTGTGAATCCCTCCACAATTCGGCGAGACATTCGGGAACTTGCTTCTTGGAGGGCAGTATCTTAGTCCGGCTACCTCAAGGGAGTCATCCACAAGGTCAAAGGCCGCCCCAGCCGGGAACGCCTCAAAGTGACCATTTATACGCGGCCTGGCGCAGAGCAGGAGCTCCGCGCTGCAAAGCATCAGAGGCTGAGACTGCCTCTCCCCCCTAACCCCTACACCGTGGCCTCCCCTCCCCGGCTCGGAAGAGGGGGAAGGAGATAGGTAGCGCAGGGCCCGCGGTCCGGCCCTGCGGCTCTTCCAGAGACGCGGGTTCTTGCCGCGCCGCCAACAAGGTAATCCGAATTATCATGGCCACGCCGTCAAGAAATGGGGACAGGTTGTGGGATACAATTAACGGGAAGCCGCGCCGCCAAAATCACGGCGCGGTGGAAAAGCCGCCCGCCATTAAGATCGGCGGGCTGGAGAGCCAGCCTTGCGCTATATTTTCATCGCTCCTGCTCTTGTGAATCCGGCGTTTTTGCGCTTGGCACGAGGCTAGTGTAGTGCGTCATGAATATCCTTACTTTCCCCGGCCCCCGTAACCCGACCCCTGACGCTTGTTACCTGCCTTTTTGTCTCCTGCACTTTTGTCTTGACACGCCCACCTACTCGTGGTAGCCTACTGGGGTTGTCGGAAGAGAGCGCCGGCAAGCGGCGGCGGCAAGGGTAGGCGAAAGGGACCCGGCAAGGGGGAAAAAGGCGGGGAAATGGTAAAAAGATGTTATTTTTGCGAAACGAACCTACCGATCTAGTGCAAACAGGGGACTTAGCTTTTTCAAACGCTAAAAACGAACTGGTTTTTGAGTGCAAAAACGCCAAAACGAACTCGAAAAAGCAGCCAAAAAACCGCCTTTTGTGCGAAATCGAAGTCAAATTCGTGGGTCGAAAGGGGCCAGCGAGGGGGCGAGCACAAGGGGGGCTACACGAGCTTCGAATTTGACGTCTCCGGGCATTAGAAATCCACTGGGGGCAGAGCCGCGCTCTGCGACAGGCGACCGGGGTCGCCAAATGTAAAGAAGCGTTAGACGCGCTGCACTAGGGATGTGATACGTAGTAGACGGCAGGTGGGGGAAGGCAGGTTCCAGGTGCCAGGTGTCAGGGGCCAGGTGTCAGGGGCTAAACCGTGATCCGGGAGTCAGGAATCAGGAGTCAGGAGTCAGAATCAAGAGCATCTGCTCTCCGCCGACTGCCTACGGCGCTTGAGGCCAGTTCGAGCTGGTGGGACTTTTGGCCCGTACCGGGGTCTACGACAAGATGTCATGGCTGGCATGGAAAGAAAGAACAAGTAACTTTAAAAAGTGAACGAGCAATCCAGGAATGTTATTGAAAACAAAGGACCGCTGTGGAAAACTCAGGGCTAGGCGGGAATGTCATAGAAAACAAAGGGAGTTACGCGTCGAAAGCCGGAATATTGTTGAAAAGAAAGGAGGTAGATCGTAGGTCGTAGGCGGTAGGTGGGGGAAGAACAGGTTCCAGGTGCCAGGTGTCAGGTGTCTGGTAGGTGGGGAAGGGCAGGTTCCAGGTGGTAGGTCGTAGGTAGGGGAAGAGCCGCAGCCAACCTTCGACTGTTGACCGTCGACTGTCGACTGTCTTGCTAGGTGGTATGGCGTAGGGGGTAGGTGGTTGCGATCTTGGGGGTTGCCCCACGGAGAAGTCGCCGTTTGGCGGCTTCCACCAGCAAGAGATAGGCTCCCGTCGCGACAACAAGAAAAGCAAAGTATCCCGCCGGCAGCCGCGTGAAGCCAAGCACGCCCGCAAGAGGGCTGAACGGCAAATAAATCCCGATCGCCACAACCCCAAGGCATGTTGCCAGCAAGGGACCGCTCGGACGGCTGCGGAATGGATTTTTCGCTGTGCGGATAACGAACAGTACCAGCGTCTGGGTTGCCAGCGACTCGACAAACCAACCGGTGTGAAACTGCGCTTCGCTGGTGTGGAGGAAATGCAGCAACACATAGAAGGTTAGAAAGTCGAAGAGGGAACTGATCGGTCCAATGAACACCATGAAATTGCGGATCAGACTGATATCCCAGCGTTGGGGCTTTTCGAGGTAGATCTCGTCAACATTGTCCGTGGGAATGGTGAGTTGGCCTACGTCATAAAGGAGGTTATTCAGCAGGATTTGCGTGGGCAGCATCGGCAAGAACGGCAGGAAGAGCGAAGCCACCGCCATGCTGAGTACATTTCCAAAGTTCGAGCTGGTGCCCATCAGCAGATACTTCATCACGTTACCAAAGGCCTTGCGCCCCTCGATGATGCCATCGTGCAGGACCCGCAGGCCAGGCTCAACGAGAATGACGTCGGCAGCCTCGCGAGCCACGTCCGCAGCGCTGGACACTGAAATGCCCACATCGGCTGCGTGAAGCGATGGCGCATCGTTGATGCCGTCACCCATGAACCCCACCGCATGGCCGTGGTGTTTGAGAGCCAAGAGAATGCGGTTTTTCTGCACCGGGGAAATACGCGCGAATACGCGTGTCTCCTCGGCGACGTGCGCCAGCGCCGGGTCCGTCGTTCGGTCCAGTTCGTCCCCCGTGACGATGTGGCCGGGTTCGATTCCTACCTGCGCGCAGACGTGGCCTGTGACGCGGTCGTTGTCGCCGGAGATGACCTTGACCTCAACGCCATCCTGCTTTAAAGAAGCCAGAACCTGGGCGGCGTCAGGCAACGGCGGATCAGCAAAGCTCAAGAAACCGGCCAGGATCAGATTGCGCTCGTCCGCAACTGAGTAATCCGGGCGCGCAGGAACTTCGGCGTAGGCCACTGCCAGAGAGCGGAATCCCTGGCTATTCAGCTCATCGCTCGCCTGTTGGATACGCTTGGTAGCGTCCTCGCCGATGGGTTCTGCCTTGCCTTCGAGCTCGTAACCGGAGAGGAGTGGAAGAATTCCTTCCAGAGCACCTTTCGTAATGAGAACCCTCTGGGACTGCCGCTCCACCACCACCGAGAGCCGCCTCCGCTCGAAATCGAACGGAATCTCGTCGCACTTGGTGTAGTCCCCCGTCTTGGCTGGAGACTGATGGAGGATGACCTCATCCAGTGGACTGCGGATGCCCGTCTCGAACTTGCTGTTGAGGTAGGCGAGTTCCAGCGTGCGCTGGGATGGATTCCCAAAGGGATCGAGAGAGCGATCGAGCGACATGGTTCCAGCGGTGAGCGTTCCCGTTTTATCGCTGCAAAGCACATCCAAACTGCCGAGGTTCTGAATAGAGGAGAGATGCTTGACGATGACCTTCATGTGGGCCATGGCGACGGCGCCTTTCGAAAGCGTCACCGACGTAATCATGGGCAGGAACTCGGGTGTCAAGCCAACCGCCAGCGCAACCGCAAACATCAGAGATTGAAGCGGATCGCGGTGGCGTGCAATGCTGACGACAATCAGGAAGAGAACAAGGAATAAGACCGTGCGCGCCAGGAGTTGGCTGAAATTTCGCAAGCCCCGATCGAAGGCCGTCTCTTCCGGACGTGCGGCGAGGCGAGCCGAAATATCGCCAAAGGCGGTCCGAGCGCCCGTTGCCACGACCTGGGCGGTTGCCGTTCCGCTCACGATGGATGTGCCCAGAAACACCATGTTGCGCGCATCCGCTTTGGCCGAGGCGGGCTCTCCGGTCGCTTCCTTGTCGGAGGGGAGCGATTCGCCCGTTAGCGCTGATTGCTGGACATAGAGATCACGCGCCATCAACAGGCGCGCGTCGGCGGGAACCAGATCTCCGGCGGAAAGCCGGACGATGTCTCCCGGCACCACGTCACGCCGTTTAATATCCTTCCACTCCCCGCCGCGTAGGACGGTTGCCGTAGGGGCAACTCGGGCGCGCAGTTGTTCCAGGGCGCGTTGAGAACGGTAGGTCTGACTTAAATTGATAGCCGTGCTCAGCAGAACAATGACGCCGATGATTCCCGCATCTACCTTGTCGCCCAGGAATGCCGATGCGGCCGCGGCAATCACCAGGATCAACACCAGCGGATTCATGAACGCATGCAGGAGATCGGAGAGAAAGGAATGGTGCTGTGCCGCTGCGGGCTCATTGGGCCCGAACTGGGCTAGTCGGGCCTCAGCTTCCTGTGCCGTCAAGCCGGCAATCGCGGCCTGGGTTTGATTAGGGTTGGGCGACATGGCAAGGGATCCTATTCGTCGATGCGCCGGAAACGCTCAAAGATTCGTCCGGTAACCGCTCCAAAGATGAAGCCGCCAACGTGAGCCGCGTAAGCGACGCCGCCAGACCGCTGAGCAGGTAAAAGGCCAAGTACCATAGCGGCCCCATCGCGTCTTCGACTTCCGGGCCAAATGCCCATAGGAACACCATGTTGCCAATAATGTGCATCCAACCGGCGTGCATGAACATTGCCGTCAGGATGGTGACCCAGTGGTGGCCTGCGACAATAGTGGCGGGAGTCTCCGACCACTGCATTACAAATGCGTCACCGCCCGTCAGTTCTAACACGAAGACGAACGCGTTCACGATGATGATTCCGGTCGTGACGACGGGGAAACGACTGGGCCGTCGAGATGCGTCCGATAATGGGATCATACCTCCCACGCTGTCTTCCTCCCTTTCGCGCGATAAACATCCGCTTCAGCGGACTACGTTCGGGTAAAGTCTCGCCGTTATCAGAACAAGAAGCACCAGAATGAATAGCAGTACAGTGAAGTCTTTGCCGAGCCCGAATATGGACTGCCCTCCTTGAACCATCAAGATACGCAGCGCGTCAACCTGATAACTCAACGGGTTGACCTTAGCCAGGGCGCGCAGCCACGCCGGCATGATGCTCAGCGGATAAATAGCGTTGCTGGTGAAAAAGAGTGGCATGGTGAGCACCTGACCGATGCCCATGAAGCGTTCCCGCGTCCTCACGAGACATGCCACCGCCAGGGAAAAGGTAGAAAACAGTGCGGAGCCGAGGATGATGAACCCCGCGACTCCCACAATTGCCCCCACTTTGAAGCGGAGAGGGATTTGGAGCGTGAGGGCAAG